>CAQBGY010000003.1 GCA_948759685.1 uncultured Eubacterium sp. | reverse complement strand
TGCTTTCTAGAAAAGTAGAGGAGAAAAAGTCGAGGCACGAGACCGAGAAGAAGCGAAGCGGAATCGAGGTTCGTCTCGTGCTTTCTAGAAAAGTAGAGGAGAAAAAGTCGAGGCACGAGACCGAGAAGAAGCGAAGCGGAATCGAGGTTCGTCTCGTGCTTTCTTTTACTTGTTATGGAAAAAAACTGTGAAAAATGATATACTATTAAAAAATCAATTTGGAGGATATTATGGATAAAGAAAAAATGATAGATGATATTGTTGCTATGTTAGATGGAAGTATGCAAAAAGGTGATGGGCATATTAATGTAAAAGTAAATGAAATAGTGGAAGAATCACAGGAAGTGAAAAAAGAAAAATCAGTAATAAGAGGCTGTGCAGAATGTTCTATAAATCCTACAGCATGTAGTGTACCAACAGCCGAACTTCCTGGAGACGATGAAATGTAAGAAATTAATATAATTATTTCTTTACAAATATTTTGAGGTCGTAGAGAAAAATACGGTATATATATTTAGAAACAAAAATTATTTTCTTTCATATAACTTATCAGAAGGATTGAATTGTTATAAAAGGATATCCTAATGATAAGTTATAATTGTTTTAAGGAGGGATTTTTTTGTTAAAGTTTTTGAGTAGATATACGACTATTACTCTTGCTGCATTGCTATATGCTGCCGGTATTGCTTTTTTTCTTAATCCAAATCAGTTGGCGCCAGGTGGTGTTTCGGGTATAGCAATTGTACTGAAGAGTGTATTTCCTTTTTTGCCAGGATTGGGTATGCTCATATTGATAATGAACATTCCTATTATGATATTGGGAGCGTGGAAGTTTGGAGGCAGATTTATTTGTTCTACGATATATTCTCTTATAGTTTCGTCAATTTTCATTGATATTTTACCTTCATTGACAGGTATAGAATCGGTGACAGACAACATGATGTTAGCTGCCGTGATGGGGGGAGCATTATTTGGTGTAGCCATGGGGGTTATGTTCAGAATGGAAACTACAACAGGCGGATTGGATGTTATTGTAAAAATAGTTCGGCAGAGGAAACCCCATATGAGGACAGGACAAATATATATGCTGCTTGATCTTGCAGTACTGGCGGCATCGGCGATAGCATTTCATAATATCGAAGTAGCCTTATTTGCAACTGTTGCAATATATGTGTCAACTGTTGTAATGGATAAGGCAATATATGGAGGGGATCAGGCAACACTTGTATACATTATTAGTGAAAAACGTAAAACAATCGCTACACGTATGATGAAAGAATTGGATGTGGGAGTGACTATGATGCAGGGAATGGGAGCGTATAGTAATACTTCTACTGAAATTATCATGTGCGTCATGAGAAAGCAAAATTTAATAAAAGTCAGAAATATATTAAAAGAAGTAGATCCAAATGCCTTTGTGATAGTGTCTTCAGCGAATGAAGTATTTGGAGAAGGGTTTAAGTCCCATTTTAAAAGTGAGATATAGGTTTACAAAAGTTGGAATTACCTTTAAAATAATAAAGAAGAGTCCACCTCAGGTGAAACTCTTCGATAGATATGTATGAGAAGGACAAAGGAGAATAAACGATAATAATGGCAACATTAAATAATGTAGAACGAATTGTCATAAAAGTGGGAACTTCCACGTTAGCACATGATACAGGAAAAGCAAATATACGGAGAATGAAACAGTTAGTAACTGTTATATCAGATATTGTTAATTCAGGAAAGCAGGTAGCTTTAGTAACTTCCGGTGCCATTGGTGTGGGAGCAGGAAAATTAGGATTAAAGGACAGACCTACTACTACTGCCGGAAAACAGGCTGCGGCTACAATTGGGCAGTGTGAATTAATGTTTATGTACGATAAAATGTTTGGCGAGTATGGACATACTACAGGACAGTTTTTGATGACAAAGCGAGATGTGGAAAACAGTGAGTGCAGAGAAAACCTTATAAATACATTTGAAGAGATATTTCATATGGGCGCCATTCCAATTATCAATGAGAATGATGCTGTTGCCATTGAAGAGATTTTATATGGTGATAATGATAGTTTGTCTGCTATTGTTGCAAAATTAATTGGCGCTGATGCATTATTGATATTAACAGATATAGATGGACTGTATAATGGAAATCCAAATGAAGATGAATATGCCAGAATTATTCCGGTAGTTGAGGAAATTACTCCGGAATTATTCAAAATTGCCGGTGGAAAGGGTTCAAAATTTGGCACAGGTGGAATGGTTACAAAACTTCAGGCGGCACAGATTTCTACAGAGGCAGGAATAGATACGATTGTAATGAGTGGAAATGAGCCTGAAAATATTTATAAAGTTTTAGAAGGACATCAGGTTGGAACTTTTTTTCAGGCGAAGAATAAATAACGATGTTTACAAAATGTTCAATTTTCTTTCACACAATTGAGTGGAAATATGAGGTAAAATTGTTATTGATATACCAAGGAGTATGGTTATGAAAAAGCTTTTATTTATTGTTAATCCTAAGGCAGGATTAAAAAAGAATAGAAATTATATTGATGAGGCTGTTCAGGTATTTGAAGAAGCTGGTTATAAGGTTGGAATAAAGTATACAAAAAAAAGATTAGATGGCACTAATATTGCCAGAGAGCATGGAGCAAGAGTGGATTTGGTTGTGTGTATGGGGGGAGATGGAACGCTGAATGAGGTTATTCAGGGAATGGCTGAGAAGGAGATTACAACACCTCTTGGTTACATACCGGCTGGTTCAACCAATGATTTTGCTGCAAGTCTTGGATTGAGTTCTAATCCGAAAACACAGGCTGAGTTTATTGTTTCTCATGAGGCAAAGCCTTTGGATATGGGTATGTTTAATGGCCGCTATTTTGTGTATACAGCATCAGCTGGTATATTTACTGAGACTTCATATTCTACACCACAGAAAATGAAAAACAGGTTAGGTCATTTTGCATATATTTTACATGGCAGCCGTGAGTTATTTCGCATTAGAAGTTTGAAGTTGAAAATTGAATTGGAACATACGACCCACGAAGGAAAATATATTTTTGCCGCGATTAATAATGCTACCAAAGTTGGCGGGATTATGAAATTAGATAAGGAAGCGGTAGAGTTTAATGATGGAGAATTTGAATTGATGCTGGTTGAATTTCCAAAGAATCCTGTAGAATTTATCAGACTGGCAGTCAAGATATTTACACAGCAATTTACTGGAAAGATAACATTAGAAAAGATTAAATCTGCAAGAATTACTGATTGTACAGATATAGATTGGTCGCTGGATGGAGAGAAAGAAAAAGGACGGGCAGTAGTGGATTTTAAGGTGATTCATGATGCTGTCAATTTTATTTATTAACTATTTCAAGATGTAAGAGGGGTATTTATGACATTAAAAAAAGAAGACGTTAGAGGTTTTACAGAAAAATATAGTAAAGTGTGTAAGAAAAACGATAGTGTAGAAAAAGATTTATTTACAGAATATGGGGTCAAAAGAGGGTTACGGGATCTTAACGGGAAAGGTGTTGTAACTGGTATTACAAATATTTCAAGAATTGAATCATCAGAAATAGTAGACGGAAAAACTGTTCCATGTCCCGGAAAGTTATACTATAGAGGGTATCACATTCAGGAACTGGTAAAAGGATTTATGGAAGAAGGCAGATATGGATTTGAAGAGATTGCATATCTTTTAGTTTTTGGGGAGCTGCCGACTCAGGAAAATTTAAGAGAGTTTCAGGAAATGCTTTCTACAGGAAGAAGATTACCTACAAATTTTGTCAGAGATGTTATTATGAAAGCACCGAGTTCTGACATTATGAATTCATTGACAAAGAGTGTATTGACATTGGCATCATATGATAAGAATGTCTCAGATACTTCTATCGAGAATGTAATACGTCAGTGTATTCAGTTAATTGCATTATTCCCGATGTTATCGGTTTATGGATATCAGGCGTATAATCATTATAAGAAGAATGGAAGTCTCTATATACACAGACCTAAATCGGATTTATCTACAAGCGAAAATCTTTTGCGAATGCTTAGACCCAATAAACAATATACAGAATTAGAGGCGAAAGTATTGGATTTGGCATTAGTGCTTCATATGGAACATGGTGGTGGAAATAATTCTACTTTTACTACAAGAGTTGTAACTTCCTCTGGTTCTGATACATATTCAACCATTGCGGCAGCGTTATCTTCTTTGAAAGGACCTAGACATGGAGGGGCCAATATTATGGTTGTGGAAATGTTTAAGGATATTAAAAAGAATGTGTCTGATATTACAGATGAAGCGGAAGTGAAGGAATATCTTAGAAAAATTTTACACAAAGAAGTATTTAATAAAAAGGGATTAATATATGGTATGGGGCATGCTGTTTATTCGGTGTCAGACCCAAGGGCAGATATTTTTAAAGCGTTTGTTGAAAAGTTAGCAATTGAGAAAGGACGTGAAAAAGATTTTGCTCTTTATAGTATGATTGAGCGTCTCGCTCCGGAAGTGATTGCTCAGGAACGCAAGATGTATAAAGGTGTTAGCGCCAATGTAGATTTTTACAGCGGATTGGTTTACAGTATGTTGGACATTCCCGAAGAGTTGTTTACTCCAATGTTTGCGATTGCCAGAATTGTAGGATGGAGTGCTCATCGAATTGAAGAATTAGTCAATGCTGATAAAATTATGCGCCCTGCGTACGTAAGTAATTGTGGTTATAATGAATATCATAAGATGGATAATAGATAGAATAAAGCCATGCCGCTTGTAAGTGGTGTGGCTTTATAGAATTATGGAGGAAATTATGAAATTAACAAATAGTGATATTGATAAAATTAAAGAAGAGATAGAATATAGAAAACTTGTCGTGCGAAAAGAAGCGTTAGAGGCTGTAAAAGAGGCAAGGGCTCATGGCGATTTAAGTGAGAATTTTGAATATCATGCAGCAAAGAAAGATAAGAATAAAAACGAGAGCAGAATTCGATATTTGGAAAAAATTTTAAAAACAGCTACTATTATTTCTGACGAATCGGAAAGTGATGAAGTAGGGCTGAATAATACTGTTGAAGTGTATTTTGAGGAAGATGACGAGATAGAAACTTTTAAAATTGTAAGTACAATGAGAGGAGATTCCGTTAAAGGAAGAATCAGCAGTGAATCACCAATAGGAGCGGCACTTATGGGGCATAAAGCAGGAGACAGAGTTGAAATAAAAGTCAATGATAATTATAGTTATTATGTAGTGGTTAAGTCCATAGAAAACACGGGAGAAGAAGAGAGCGATACAATCAGAAGTTATTAAATGTTGATTGGGGCGAAGAAAAATACATTAAATAGGAGAAGCAAAGATGGCAAGATCTGAAAATCAAAAACAAAAGGTATTGGCGTTATTAGATATATTAAAAAAGAATACAGATGATGAACACGGCATAACAATGGTTCAGATTATATCAGAATTGGAGTCAAAAGGAATTAAAGCAGAGAGAAAAGCCATTTATGCGGATATTAATGTCCTGAAAGAATATGGATTTGATATTCAGGGGAATAAAGAAAGCGGTACATATTATTATAAATTAATACATAGAAGTTTTGAATTATCTGAATTAAAACTTTTAGTAGATGCTGTACAGGCATCAAAGTTTATATCGCAAAAGCGTTCTAATGAACTGATTAAAAAGATTGAAGACCAGGCAAGTAAATATCAGGCAATGGAATTACAGAGACAGGTTTATGTGGCGAATAGAGTCAAAACGAATTACGATAGTGTTTTGTGTAATGTAGATGATTTAAACCTTGCAATTAATCATAATTGTAAAATTCAATTTGATTATTATGAATGGACATTAAATAAACAAATGAAAATTAGAGAAAATGGACATAAGACGGACATTAGTCCATGGGCACTTACATGGGATGATGAAAATTATTATATGGTTGCGTTTGACGGTGAAAGTGGTTTAATTAAACATTACCGTGTTGACAAGATGCGTAAAATAGAGTTTCTTGAAGCATCACGTGACGGAAAAGATGAATTTAAAGAATTTGATATGGCGTTGTATGCAAAAAAGATGTTTGGTATGTTTACCGGAGATGAGCAGCGTGTGAAGATACAGTTCGACAATAAATTTATTGGAGTGGTAATTGACCGGTTTGGAAAAGATATTATGATTGTTCCGAAAGATAATAACACGTTTACAGTGAATGTAAATGTTAGTGTCAGCAATATGTTTTTTAGCTGGATTATTGGTCTGGGCAAAGGAGTGAAAATATTGGGACCCGAAAATGTAGTAGAGAAATTAAAAGGTGAGATTGTAAGATTGAAAGAACAATATGAAGTAGATTAAAAGTAGTGGTTTTAAGAAGGAGAGGAAAATTTGTCTATTAAAAATTTGGAGAGAAGTGAAAGATGTTAACGATATTTACCAGTTATACGCCAGGTGCAGGTAAAAGTTATGCAATGGTACAAAAGGCAATTGAAGAAAGAAAAAAAGGCAGAAATGTAGTGGTAGGATTTCTTCACAGTGGACATAGAGACATATCGAAAATATTAGAAGATAATGACATTCAGGGAAGAGATTCCGGCAAGGGAATGTCATTGATAGAGATATTGGAGAAGAAACCGGATTTAGTCGTTATGGATGAAATGGGGATGAAGGTGAAAAATCAAGGGTTTGTCTATCAGGTAATTGAGGAATTACTGGCTAGAGGAATTGATGTATATACCTCTTCAAATCTTAAAAGATTTGAAAGTATCAATCCGAGTTTTAAAAGAGTAACAGGAATTGCTATTCGAAATACCATACCGGATAGATTTTTAGATATGGCTGAAGAAATTTATTTTATTGACAGAGCACCTGAGCTGATGATAAAAGATTTTGAATCTGGGATGTTATTTGATGAAAATTATATGAATAGCAGGATTATGAAGAGAAACTTTAAAAAAGAAACATTGGAAAGTTACAGGGGTGTCAGTATAGAATATTTGAAAAAAATGAAAAATAGTGATATAAGGCTTAAAATAATAAGCCGTTAATATGAATTGAGAGATAAGTTTAAAAAGGATTTAAGGTAAGTGGCGGAAAGCAATAAGAATTTTAGAATAATAAAACAAAATAAATTAGCATGGACGCCTATAGTAATTCTGGTAGCGGGTATCTGCTGTTTGTTATGGGGCTCAGCGTTTCCATGCATAAAAATAGGTTATCGCTTATTTAAAATAGCAGGTGGTGATACTGCATCACAGATTTTATTTGCAGGGATAAGGTTTGCTTTGGCGGGCACAATGGTCATTTTATTTTTTAGTATTAAAAATAAAAGAATTATATTACCATCCAGTCCTGCAAAAATTGCTACGCTTAGCTGCTTTCAGACAATTTTGCAGTATGTGCCTTTTTATATTGGGCTGGCACATACTACCGGAGTGAAATCATCAATCATTAATGGCTCTGCAGTGTTTGTGACAATACTTGTTTCGTGCCTTGTGTTTGGACAGGAAAAGTTAACAGAAAAAAAGATTTTGGGAAGCATATTGGGATTTTTTGGTATTGTCATAGTTAATCTTGTGGGAAGTGAAATGGATTTGCGTTTCAGTTTTTTGGGAGAAGGATTTATACTAATATCCACTCTTTCGTCCGCATTTTCTTCGTCGTTTATTAAGAAATTTTCGAAAGATGCAGATGTGGTAATGTTGAGTGGTTATCAGTTTTTAGCTGGCGGTCTAATCATGACGTTTCTTGGGTATATCACGGGCGGGAGATTGTATAGTGTTTCCTATAATAGTTGGATATTGCTCGTGTATATGGGATTTATCTCAGCGGCGGCATATACGCTATGGAGTATTTTGTTGAAGTATAATCCGGTTTCAAAGATTTCAGCGTATAAATTTATGAATCCTATATTTGGAGTATTGCTCTCTTTTCTTCTTTTACAGGAAAAAAGTCAAATGGGCTGGCAGACACTTGTTGCACTCGGACTGGTATGTATTGGTATTTATGTTGTAAATAACGGAGATAAATGACAGTATAGACAGGAAGAGAATTACCAGTTTGCTGTAATTTTAGAATGAATTATAAAACTTCTGCATAAGATGTACAAAGTATGTATTAGGCAGAGGTTTTTTTGAAAGCATATATCGAAGAAAGGGTACTGGAAAGTGCTAAGTACATAATTAATAATAAAGCCACAGTTAGAAGCTGTGCAAAGCAGTTTGGAATAAGTAAAAGTACAGTCCATAAAGATGTTTCAGAGCGTTTGACACAGATTAGTCCGGTTATGGCATCTAAAGTAAAAGAAGTTCTGGATAAAAATAAGAGTGAGAGACATATTCGAGGGGGTATGGCTACGAGAGAAAAATATAGAAGAAAAAGAGGATAGTTAGTAAAGAATATTATTTTTTTCCGGCTAAAATAATATCAGATGAAAAAACAAAATAATAAGAAAAGCCTTGGGTGAATTCTCACTCAAGGCTGTTGATTTCGGGGGACCTAGTGGGAATCTCACCCACTAGGTTGAGTATGAAAAACTTAAAATACGCCATTATAGGGTATGACGTATACAAACTATGTGCACTACCTAAGTAGTACAATTAGTATACTATAGTATAAATGTTAACAAAATATGAACAAATTGTAAAAAAACTCGAAAATTGACGAAAATAAATGTAATTAGAAAAATGTAAAAGAGATAACAGGAATCTTTTGGAATAAAATCAAAATTAAACATGTACATAATGAGAAAAAATTGTTATACTTTAGTGTAGTGTGGATATTCTAAAATATATAAGATTATATTTTGAAAAAAAGAATGACCAAAGGAGTAACAAATGTTTAATACAGATATTGGAATAGATTTGGGAACTGCAAGTATACTTGTTTATATTAAAGGAAAAGGTGTTGTTTTAAAAGAACCATCGGTAGTGGCTATTGACAGAGACACAGAGAAAATTAAAGCAGTTGGTGAAGAAGCAAGACTGATGATTGGACGTACTCCTGGGAATATTGTTGCGGTAAGACCGTTAAAACAGGGCGTTATTTCTGACTATTCAGTGACAGAGCAGATGATTCGATATTTTATTCAGAAGTCTATGGGTAAGCGCTCTTATAAGAAACCACGTATCTGCGTTTGTATTCCAAGCGGGGCTACAGAGGTGGAAACAAAGGCTGTACAGGATGCGGCATTTCAGGCAGGAGCCAGAGAGGTTTTTGTAGTGGAAGAGCCATTGGCAGCAGCGATAGGTGCGGGAATAGAGATTAAAAAACCATGTGGAAATATGATTGTTGATATTGGTGGTGGAACGACTGATATTGCTGTCATTTCATTGGGTGGTACTGTTGTCAGTACATCCGTTAAGGTTGCAGGAGATGATTTTGATGAGGCAATTGTCAGATATATGAGAAAGAAACATAATCTTTTGATTGGTGACAGAACAGCTGAGGAAATTAAAATCGGTATTGGTACATGCTATAACAAATCAGAAAATCAGAAGATGGAAGTAAGAGGAAGAAATCTTGTAACCGGTCTTCCAAAAACAATCGAGGTAACCTCGGAGGAGACAGAGGAAGCGTTAAGTGATGTTACAAGCAGTATCGTAGAAGCGGTTCATAGAGTATTGGAACAGACACCGCCGGAACTTGCGGCAGATATTGCTGTACGTGGTATTGTTCTGACGGGTGGAGGATGTTTGCTTCATGGACTGGATGAATTGATTGAGGCAAAGACAGGTATTAATACAATGACGGCTGAGGATCCTATGACAGCCGTTGCGATTGGTACAGGTCAGTATTTGGAATATTTAGATGAAAATGAATCCGAAAAGATAAAATAGCCTGACAGGAGTTTGGTATTAAAACAAATTTTCAGGCATTATATGACAATAAATATAAGGCTGTCCGATAATTGAAATGGGACAGCCTTATTCTAAAGCCAAAGTCCGGGAGACATAATATTGGTGCGTGATAATACAGTTATGTTTTGAGTGATATACATAGAGTCGTGTTTGAAATACTAGGAGGGAAGATGAAATCAATTAACGGATATGTGGAAAGTATAACTTATAGAAATGAAGATAATGGTTATACCGTTCTAACATTGTCTTATGGTAAAAAGGAAATAAAATGCACAGGAAATTTCGGATACATAGCAGAAGGCGAATATGTGGAAATAGAAGGAGAAGAAGTTTTCCATGACGTATATGGTGAACAGATTAAGGTTATATCCTATAAAGTTGTTCCGGCTACAGATGAGTTGTCGTTGAAAAAATATTTAGGGTCCGGAGCGATTAAAGGATTAGGTGCTGTTCTGGCGGACAGAATTGTCGAAAAGTTTCGTGAGGATACGCTGCGTATTGTAGAAGAGGAACCGGAAAGGCTGGCTGAAATCAGAGGTATAACCATTAGAAAGGCTATGAGTATCTGTGAACAGATTGAAGAGAAAAAAGACATGAGGGATGTAATGATTTTTCTTCAGGGATATGGAATCAGCCCTACGTTAAGTACAAAGATATTTACGCTGTATGGAACAAAAGTGTACGATATTATAAAATCTAATCCTTACAGATTGGCTGATGATGTATCGGGAATAGGATTTAAGACGGCGGATGAAATTGCCAGAAGAGCAGGAGTGGAGGTAAATGCATCTATTCGTATTAAAAGTGGAATGTGTTTTGCATTATCAGAAGCATCTAATTCGGGAAATACATATCTTCCGAAGGATAAACTTGTGGAAGCGACGGTTAATCTGTTAGGATTGCGTGACCAGTATATGAGCGCAGATGGAACTTTCAATATGGATTTGTTGGATAATTGTTTTACGGAACTGGTATTGGAAAAGAAACTGATTTTAAAGACAATTGATGAAATAGAAGCAGTATTTTTATCAACATTTTATTACGTGGAATTAAATATAGCACGGATGTTATTAGAATTAAATATATTTAACCCTGAAGATGAATATATTATGAACGTGAAATTGGATACAATTGAAAAATTGTCAGGGGTATGTCTGGATAAACTGCAGAGAAAGGCTGTCGTAGAAACACAGAATAATGGTGTGTCCATTATTACCGGTGGACCGGGTACAGGAAAGACTACGACAATCAATGCAATTATTCAGATGTTTGAAGCAGACGGGATGGATGTGAGTCTGGCGGCACCAACAGGACGCGCAGCCAAGAGAATGAATGAAGCGACCGGTCATGATGCAAAGACAATACATAGAATGTTGGAAATATCAGGTTCCTCGGAAAATGTAGGAAGAGATGAGGTGGAGGCGAGATTTGGAAGAAATGAACAGAATCCATTGGAAACGGATGTGATTATTGTAGATGAGATGTCTATGGTAGATACATTTTTAATGCATGCGCTCTTAAAGGCTGTTACAATTGGAACCCGTGTTGTTTTTGTAGGAGATGTCAATCAGTTGGCAAGTGTAGGTCCGGGAAATGTATTGAGAGACATGATTGAATCAGGGAAGTTTTCTGTAGTGAGACTAACAAAAGTATTTCGACAAGCAGGCGAAAGCGGCATTGTAACAAATGCACATAAAATTAATGATGGAGAGCAGGTGGAACTGGATAACAGTAAAGGTGATTTCTTATATGTAGAAAGAGAAAATGCCCAGATGGCCCTGAATGCAACGATTGGACTGCTAAAATCAAAACTGCCGGATTATGTTGGAGCGAATGAGAGAGAAATTCAGGTTCTGACACCGATGCGTGGTGGGATACTGGGAGTGAATTCCTTAAATGAGCAGTTGCAAAAGTATATGAATCCAAAAGCGGATGATAAGAATGAGCGGGAAATTGCCGGGACTTTGTTTCGTGAAGGTGATAAGGTTATGCAGATTAAAAATAACTATCAGCTGGAATGGGAACAGAAAAGTATGGATGGCAGAATTTATGACAGTGGGACAGGAATATTTAATGGTGACATGGGGATTGTTACAAAAATCAATAATTCGACCAATTATATTGAGGTTGTTTTTGATGATGACAGGTATGTGACATATGATGCCAAGCAGGCGGAGGAATTAGAACTGGCATATGCAATTACGATTCATAAATCGCAGGGAAGTGAGTATCCGGCTGTAATTATGCCGTTAGTATCGGGTGTCTCTATGCTTATGACAAGGAATTTGCTTTATACAGGTGTAACCAGAGCCAAAAAGTGTGTCTGTATCGTGGGTAGAAAAGAAACTTTTGGTGCAATGATTGCAAATGAGGATCAGCATAGAAGGTATTCCGGGTTAAAATGGAATATTGAAAATTATTATGAAGAGTAAAGAAATGCATGTATAAATGATGATAACATCAAGGATAAAGGGGGGAGAATGTTAAAAAGAAAAATAAATTCACTGGAAAGGATTTTCTTTCCAAATGTATGTCCTGTATGTGAAAAAGTCATTGGAGCAAAAGAAAAAATATGCAAGGAATGTATTGGAAAAGTGAAAGTTATAAAGGAACCAAAATGTGAGAAATGTGGGAAACAGTTAGATGAGGATGAGAAATTATTTTGTCATGATTGTGAGAATGGTATCCATGTTTTTGACAAGGGTGTGTGTATTTTTGAATATACAGAAGAATTGAAAAAGGTAATTTACCAATTTAAATATAATAACAAAAGATGTTATAGTGATTTATTTGGTTATGTAGGAGCGAAAAGATATAAGAAACTGCTGAAACAATGGAACGTGAAAAAAATTTTGCCCGTTCCGATGTATCGGAAGAAAAAACAAAAAAGAGGATATAATCAGGCAGAAGAGTTTGGAAGGGTTTTGGCAGAATATATAGGGATAGACATGGACTGTAATTGTTTGATTCGTGTGCGGAATACAAAACCACAGAAGGGATTGAGTAAGGGAGAAAGGTGTCAGAATCTTAGGAAAGCCTTTGCTGTTGATATAGAAAGAATAAAGGGAATGACATCGGTTTTGTTGGTGGATGATATTTATACTACAGGAAGTACACTGGATGGCTGTGCAGAGGTGTTGAAAAAGGCGGGAGTGAAGAAGGTTTATTTTATGTGTGTGGCAGGAGGAAGATAGCAAAGTCATGCCCAACCTCGATTGCAGATGCTTCGCATCTTACATCTCGGTCGCGGACTCACGTCCTATAAAATACAAAAATAGAAAGTCCCGATTTATGCAAGCATAATCGGTCTTTCTATTTTTGCATTTTGCATGACTTTGTGTTTACGCGAATGTTTTTGTTGACGTAGAGTTTTGGGTATGTTATATTAGTAGTGCGTAAGAAGAGAGGGTCTTTTTTTTTTTGCATTAATTTTATTTGGAATAATGTGTTATATTATATAGAAGAAAGCCCTACGAGAGAATAAAGCGGAGGTGAAACTCATGAGAACAAAAATTACATTAGAATGTACAGAATGCAAGCAGAGAAACTACAATACAACAAAGGATAAGAAGACTCATCCAGATAGAGTTGAGACAAAGAAATATTGTAAGTTCTGCAAGAAACATACAATGCATAAAGAGACAAAATAGTCTATTTGGAGGTGAAATGAACTATGGCAGAAGCTAAGAAAAAAGGCGGCTTAAAAAACTGGTGGACAGGATTAAAAGCTGAGTTTTCAAAAATTATATGGCCTACAAAAGCATCAATCATCAGACAGACTGTTGTTGTTGTAATTGTCACAGTTATTATGGGAGTTCTTATTGGAATGATTGACCAAGTTGTTCAGTTTGGTTTAACTAATATTATGAAATAATAAGAATAATAATAAGAGGTGATAATATGTCAGAAGCAAATTGGTATGTTGTGCATACTTATTCAGGATATGAAAATAAAGTTAAGACCAATATTGAGCAGTCTATTGAAAATAGAAAACTGCATGATCAGATATTGGAAGTATCAGTTCCGACACAGGAAGTGGTAGAACTGAAAAACGGTGTTAGAAAAGTTTCTGAGAAAAAACTTTTTCCTGGATATGTGCTTATAAACATGGTGATGAATGATGACACTTGGTATGTAGTTAGAAATACAAGAGGTGTTACAGGATTCGTAGGTCCGGGATCAAAACCGGTCCCTCTTACAGCAGAAGAAATGATGACACTTGGTGTTAAGACCAATGAAAAAATCAATGTTGATTTTGAAGAGGGTGAAATGGTTAATGTTATCGCAGGCGTTTGGGCCGGTACAGCCGGTGAGGTGAAACGTATCGATGACGCCAGACAGACCGTCACAATCAGTGTGGACATGTTTGGTAGAGAAACTCCTGTAGAGTTAAACTTTACAGAAGTGAAAAAGTTGAAATAAAGCCTATATGGTTTTATGAAAATACTGTCTGATTTTAAGATGGTATTTATAGAAGAATGTTTTGTGGTGCACACAAAGCAGTGGGAGGGGTTCCCGATAATACCACATTATTTAGGAGGTGCCGAAGATGGCAAAGAAAGTAGAAGGATACATTAAATTGCAAATCGAAGCTGGAAAAGCAACACCAGCTCCACCAGTTGGTCCAGCACTTGGACAATGGGGATTAAACATCGTTCAGTTCACAAAGGACTTCAACGCAAGAACAGCTGATCAGCCGGGAATGATTATTCCAGTTGTTATCACTGTTTACCAGGATAAGAGTTTTAGTTTTGTAACAAAGACTCCACCGGCAGCAGTATTATTGAAAAAAGCATGCAAGGTTCAGAAGGGTGCAGGTAATTCATTAAAAGAAACTGTTGCAACAATTTCAAAAGCAGATTTACAGCAGATTGCTGAAACAAAGATGAAAGATTTAAACGCTGCCAGTGTAGAAGCAGCTATGAGCATGATTGCTGGTACAGCAAGAAGCATGGGAATCAAGGTTGAAGACTAATCGGTTATAATCGAAATAAGAATTGAGAAACGTGGGAGGTATATCCGTTATTACCACGAGGAGGTTTAAATGAAGAGAGGAAAGAAATATACAGAAGCAGCTAAGACGATTGACAGAGCTGTTCAGTATGATACAGAAGAAGCTGTTTCTTTAGTAAAGAAAGCAGCAGTTGCAAAATTTGATGAAACAATAGAATGTCACATCAGAACTGGTTGTGATGGACGTCACGCAGATCAGCAGATTCGTGGTGCTGTAGTATTACCTAACGGAACAGGTAAAACTGTTAAGGTTTTAGTTTTCGCTAAGGGTGCTAAGGCTGATGAAGCAGAAGCAGCAGGAGCTGATTTTGTAGGCGGTGAAGAATTAATACCAAAGATTCAGAATGATGGTTGGTTCGACTTTGATGTAGTTGTAGCTACACCAGATATGATGGGTGTTGTTGGTAGACTTGGTCGTGTACTTGGACCAAAAGGTTTAATGCCTAACCCAAAAGCAGGTACAGTAACTATGGACGTTACAAAAGCTATTGAAGATATCAAGGCAGGTAAGATTGAGTACAGACTTGATAAAGCAAACATCGTTCATGTTCCAGTTGGTAAGGCTTCATTTACAGAAGAACAGCTTACAGAAAACTTCAATGCATTAATGGATGCTATTATGAAGGTAAAACCTGCAGCTGTTAAGGGTGCTTATCTTAAGACAGTTACTCTTACATCAACAATGGGACCTGGTGTTAAAGTTAACGTTGCTAAGATTACAAATGCGTAAGAACGCTTGTTAGAGGGAAGCGGCATAACTATTTTTAGTGATATGCTGTTAAAGACCTGTTGACAATACAATTTAATTGTGCTAATATGCACAAGTGGTTTAAAACCAATTGCCGAAGACAGTAGGTTTTGCGAATGCAAAGTAAGTTCGATAATCGTCGCCTACCGAGGAATTAAGTTTTATACAAAGAAACTTTATGCCTTTCTGTCTTTGGATGGAAAGGCTTTATTATTGTATAAATTCGGCGAAATGAAGGTTATGACCTATAAAAAAATAAGGAGGCAAAACATTCATGGCAAAAGTAGAGTTAAAGAAACCTATCGTAGAAGAGATTTCAGAGTTACTCAATGGTGCGGCTACAGCAGTTGTAGTTGATTACCGTGGACTTACTGTTGCACAGGACACAGAGCTTCGTAGAGAATTAAGAGAAGCTGGTGTTGTATACAAGGTATACAAGAACACAATGATTAACTTTGCAATCAAAGGCACAGAATTTGAAGATTTAGCTCAGCATCTTGAAGGACCAACTGCTATTGCAGTTTGTAAAGATGATGCTACAGCAGCAGCTAGAGTTATTTACAAATTTGCTAAGAACGCTGAAGCTTTAGAAGTTAAGGGTGGAATTGTAGATGGTACTTACTATGATGAAGCAGGATTAAAGAAGCTTGCAAATATTCCGTCAAGAGAAGTACTTCTTTCCAAGTTACTTGGATCTATGCAGTCACCTATTACAAACTTCGCTCGTGTTATCAAGCAGATTGCTGAAAAAGACGAAGAAGCTGCATAGGATTTGAGCAATGCTCGAATGTGGCAAAAAAAGAATGAAAGGACAGTGTAGATATGCTGTCGGTAAAACAAAAATTATATGAAATTAATTTAGGAGGAATTAACAATGACAACAGCAGAAATCATTGAAGTAATCAAAGGATTAACAGTTTTAGAATTAAACGAATTAGTAACAGCATGTGAAGAAGAATTTGGTGTATCTGCAGCAGCAGGTGTTGTAGTTGCAGCAGCTGGAGCAGAAGGCGGAGCAGCAGAAGAAAAGACTGAATTTGACGTAGAGTTAACAGAAGTTGGTGATCAGAAGGTTAAGGTTATCAAAGCTGTTAAGGATGCAACTGGTTTAGGACTTAAGGAAGCTAAGGAAGTAGTTGACGGAGCTCCTAAGGTTGTTAAAGAAGGAATTTCTAAAGAAGAAGCAGAAGCTCTTAAGAAACAGTTAGAAGAAGTTGGAGCAACAGTTACATTAAAGTAATCTACGCGATGGCAATGAGCCATGCATCTGAAAACAGAAAAACACTCGCATAGTGCTTGCACTTATGCAAGTGTTTTTCTGTTTTCAGATATAGGGCGAAGCCCGCGACCGAGCAGCTGTGCTGCGAGGTAGCATGGCTTGTAATTAAGCAAATTATTCAAAGATAATATATTAGGTAAAAATTACTGGAGAGGTCTGATGGCACTTTGTGTTTACTCAGGCGCCGAAGGTGTACGCATATCAGATGCGCAGGGATTCGGAGATGTATTGTGTCAGCTAAAGCTGACCCGAATCCCGCGCCAAGACTCACGAGCGAGTCTTGGATTTATGGTATGTTAATCTCTCAGGCAAAAGGACAGGAGGATAAAATGAAACAATTTACTCAATTTTTAGAACAGGTAGATGCTTTGGTGTGGGGAGTACCTTTGATTGTACTTATATTAGCAGCAGGAATCTACCTTACTTTTCGTTTAAGATTACTGCAGGTTTTTCATTTACCAAAAGCGTTGAAATATATGTTTAAAAATGAAGAAGAGGGAGAAGGAGAAGTAACTAGTTTTGGAGCGTTATGTACAGCTCTTTCTGCAACGATTGGAACAGGAAATATCGTTGGTGTGGCTACAGCGATTGGCGTCCTGGCAGGTGGTCCGGGAGCGTTATTCTGGATGTGGGTTGCTGCGTTTCTTGGAATGGCAACAAAGTATGCGGAAGGTTTTCTTGCGGTGAAATATAGGAAAATTGGTGCGGACGGACATGTTCTGGGTGGCCCGTTTTATTATATAGAGAATGGCATGGGGCATAAATGGAAATGGCTGGCAAAAGTCTTTGCGTTTTTTGGAGCGTGCGTCGGTTTATTTGGAATTGGAACGTTTACTCAGGTAAATGGTATTGCTTCTGCAGTACAGTCTTTCTTTGATCCGAATAAAACTCATACAGTAAATATATTTGGTGCAGACTATTCTATTTCTATTGTTGTTACGGCTATTGTTTTGACATTGTGCGTTGGGCTGGTGGTAATCGGCGGCATCAAAAGAATTGCCGGTGTTTCAGAAGTAGTAGTTCCATTTATGGCAGTTTTATATATTGTAGCAGCGTTAGTATTGATTTTTGTAAATGTTGATAAAGTTCCGGCAGCTTTTGGTGAGATATTCAAAGGGGCTTTTGGAGTAAAGCCAATTGCGGGAGGTGCTTTTGCTTCTATTGCCATTGCAATGCAGAAAGGTGTGGCACGTGGAATTTTCTCTAATGAGGCAGGTCTTGGTTCCGCACCGATTGCTGCTGCTGCCGCACAGACAAAAGAGCCGGTACGTCAGGGACTTGTTACAATGACAGGAACATTTATTGATACAATTATTGTATGTACAATGACAGGTCTTTCGATCGTAATGATGGGAACATGGGCAGATAAGAGTCTTGAGGGAGTTCAGGTAACTACAGCAGCTTTCCAGAAAGGATTATATTTCCTGCCTTCTAGCGTGGCATCGTTGATATTGATGGTTTGTTTAGTGTTCTTTGCATTTACAACGATTCTTGGCTGGGATTATTATGGAGAAAGATGCTTGGAGTATTTATCAAATGGAAGTACAACTGCAGTAAAGATTTACAGATGGTTGTATATTCTGGCAGTATTCATTGGACCGTATATGACAGTAGCAGCAGTATGGACTATCGCTGATATCTTTAATGGATTGATGGCGATACCAAATATTATTGCATTGTTTGCATTGAGTGGAGTAATTGTAAAAGATACCAGAGCGTATTTTAAAAGACAATAGATAAAGTAATTTATTTGTGATAAAAACCATTGTAGAAATTACTGCAATGGTTTTTGCTTTGTGACTAAATTTTTTGTGTTAATAAATTAATGCTATTTAGGCTTATGCTTTATTTTGTTCGAAAAATGGTGAAAGTTGAAAACTTGAAAAGGAAATAACTGTATATTATACTGTAAAACGAAAAATACTTAAATAATTATTTTGGGGGAGCCGTGAACGACTGGATAGTAAAGACTTATCTGTATATTTTAAGTTTGATATTACATTTAAATGTGCTGTTTGTAAGCCCTGTCTTAGATTCTAACCTTAGGTTAAGTTTAACAAAATCCCTTATTATTTTTTGAGTATGATTTTAGTACAAGGAGGAGAAAAATGAATAAGATTAAGAAGGTTTTTGTATGTGTGATTTCTGTAGTTACGGTTTTGTGTTCAATATCAGTAAATGCAGAAGAAAGTGTAATGAATAAAGGGCGGCTTGGACGGAATGATATATGTAAGGTAAGCAAGGAGCGAGGATTTGCCGCAAATAAGGAACATAGTTATTTTATTGGTAAAAAAATAGAAAAAGAAAAAAGAGTAAAACAGGTATAATTAATGGCAAAATTGAGAAGAAACTTAATGAGAATGGAGTTTTTGATGAAGAGATACATAACAGCAGTACAAATGAAATGGCTCTTCTGAATGCAGCAGAGATGGATACGATGCAGATATATACGCAATATTATGCTGTCGATGATAGTGAGGAGTTGAAGGACAAAAAAGTAGAAGATTCAGAAATGATAGAGCTAACAGAGGAAGAGGCTGAAGATTATATTGGCTACAAATATTATGGAAAGAAGACGGATTTATTTGCAAGATTAAGCGAAAAAATGACAAAATACAAAAAGCATAATAGCAGTAAAGCGCAAAATTGGTTTTATCGTATAGGAACCGGGCTAGGAGTGATTCCGATTTCGGTATCAGCAAGTATGCAGTCGAAAGGTGGCAAAGATGATAAGAGCAATCCTACGATGCTGAAAAAAATTATGATTGTAAGTCAACAGTCAGGTACGAAAAAATTGTCTGTTGTTGCAAGGTATATTTGGACTGAAATGCCTAAATATAGAGAACTGGACTCGATTTCGTTATCCTGGGATAATGCAAAATATGTGTCTGGTGATGTGCAGGTATATCATAAGTGGGTGTATGAGCATTATGATTACTATCCGTTTAAGAAACAAAAAAAGACAAATTATATCAAAAAAGAAGAATTTACGAAAATGAAATATAATGCAAATCCGGCATTGCTAAAGAATAATCAGTATCATGTGAGAAATGGTTATATTTGTGCTGCTGCAGATTTACATAATGATATAAGTAAGACGATAAATACGCGTTGGTATGTAAAAACAAATTATTATAATGAAGAAGTTTGTTTTATTATTCAATTAAAAAGAAGTGCTAAAAAAGTTATTTTTTATCCTTATTATGAACATACAAAAACGACAGTTGATTTGGTACAAGTTGCGTTAGATGTTATGGATGGTGGAAGATTAAGTACAGCATATTCTTTAACTTCAGGAAAGAGTTATAAAGTGGATAAGGAATATTCTGGGGTTAACTCGAGATTTATTTTTGATTTTTAAATTGGAGGAAATGAAAATGAAAAAAAAAATTGTAGCCATATCATTGATAATGCTTCTAGTTTTTGTGTTGTTAAATGTGAGTGCATATGTATATACAGGAAATGGTTTTATTAGTTTTCTTAAAGATAAAAAAAAGAAAGTGCCTTGTAATGTTACTGAATATTTTGATTTAGATGTAAACAAAATAGAGCAAAAGGATTTGTATAATGATAACTTAAGTGTACAAATTGATGGGTATACAATTGTGTTAGAACAGGTTTACTATAATAAAAGAGATAATAAAGGGTATTGTAGATTTTCAGTACGCCAAAAAGGTTTGGATATGAGAGAAGTATATATAAAGGAGCAACCTAATAATTTTCAAGGCTTTGTATTATCAAAGAATTCAATAACTAAAAAGGATGCTAGATTTTTCTTTTTTGTTGATGCCGATATGAAAATGGGCACGATAGGTGAAGACGGTGGCTTTCAACAGAAAAAAGATGTAATGTATGTTTATTACATGTTTGAACTAGAGGGAGAGGGAATTAAGAAAGTAGACTATATTTATTTATATGATAAAGATGCAGGGAAGGACGGTTATACTGAGTTTGACAGCACACCAAAGTGTGCAGCGGCAAAATTTAAAATTAAATAAAGTATAAGGCGTGAAAGATTGTGTGAAGAAGATTGGAATGTAGATACATTTCAATCTTCTTTTGATTATAGAGAGAACTATGAAATAGCAAAATTAAAATTTTTCTTGACTCGTCCACTAAAAAATGGTATATTAAAATTTGCTATGCATAAAAAGGGGAGTAGTGCGCCCTTTTTAAAGGAGTTTGGTTGACATAACGACTGAAAAACCTAATTAAATAAAGTGATAGCGTTAAATTAATTAATTATATTAAGACAAGGAGAGTAATGTCAATGGAGAAGAACAGAATCAGTCCTGTAAAAGCAGGAAAAGGTATTCGTATGAGTTATTCAAGACAGAAAGAAGTTCTTGAAATGCCAAATCTTATTGAAGTGCAGAGAGATTCATATGAGTGGTTCCTTACTACAGGTCTAAGAGAAGTATTGGATGATATTTCCCCGATTGAGGATTATGGCCAGAACTTAAGCCTTGAATTTATTGACTTCAGATTGTGTGAAGAAGACAAGAAGTACACGATTGAGGAGTGTAAGGAAAGAGATGCAACTTATGCTGCACCTTTAAAGGTTAAGGTAAGACTTCATAACAAGGAGACAGGTGAATTTACAGAGCATGATATTTTCATGGGCGATTTACCGCTTATGACAGAAACAGGTACTTTTGTTATCAATGGTGCTGAGCGTGTTATTGTAAGTCAGTTAGTACGTTCACCGGGAATCTACTATGTTATTGGCCATGATAAGGTAGGAAAGGAATTATATACATCACAGGTGATTCCAAACCGTGGAGCATGGTTGGAATATGAAACAGACTCTAATGATGTGTTCTATGTTCGTGTAGACAGAACAAGAAAAGTTCCTGTAACAGTTCTTATCAGAGCATTAGGCGTAGGAACCAATGCAGAGATTACAGAATTATTCGGTGAGGAAGAAAAACTTCTTGCTACATTTGAAAAAGACCAGAGTGATGATTACGAAAGCGGTCTTTTGGAATTATACAAGAAGATTCGTCCGGGAGAGCCTCTCAGCGTGGACAGTGCAGAGTCTATTATTACAGGAATGTTCTTTGATGCAAAGAGATATGACCTTGCCAGAGTCGGCAGATATAAATATAATAAAAAACTTTCTTATAAGAGCAGAATCGTAGGACACATTTTAGCAGAAGATGTTATTGATATGTCTACAGGTGAAGTTTTGGCAGAGGCTGGAACGAATGTGTCTCAGGAGCTTGCTGTTCAGATTCAGAATGCAGCTGTTCCATCAGTAATGATTCAGACAGATGTTAAGAATGAAAAGGTATTGTCTAATATGGCAGTTGATATTAATGCATACGTTGATTTCGATTGCAAAGAATTAGGCATCTTAGAGGATGTTTATTATCCTGTACTTGCTGAAATCTTAGCAGAAAACGAAACAGAAGAAGAGTTAAAAGATGCAATTAAGAGAAATGCTCATGAATTAGTTCCAAAGCATATTACAAAGGAAGATATCCTTGCATCCATTAACTATTTATTAAATATAGAATATGGTATTGGAACATCTGATGATATTGACCACTTAGGAAACAGACGTATCCGTGCAGTAGGTGAATTGCTTCAGAACCAGTACAGAATTGGTCTTTCAAGAATGGAGAGAGTTGTTCGTGAGAGAATGACAACACAGGATTTGGAAGGCGTTTCTCCACAGACATTAATTAATATAAAGCCAGTGACTGCTGCTGTTAAGGAGTTCTTTGGAAGTTCTCAGTTGTCACAGTTTATGGATCAGAACAACCCACTTGGTGAGTTGACACATAAGAGACGTTTATCAGCACTTGGACCTGGTGGTCTTTCAAGAGACCGTGCCGGATTCGAGGTTCGAGACGTTCATTATACACATTATGGAAGAATGTGTCCGATTGAGACACCGGAAGGACCAAACATCGGTCTGATTAACTCGTTTGCGTCTTTTGCAAGATTGAACGAGTATGGATTTATTGAAGCCCCATACAGAGTTGTAGATAAGTCAGATCCGGAAAATCCGCGTGTTACAGATGAAGTTGTATATATTACAGCTGACGAAGAAGATAACTACACAGTAGCGCAGGCGAATGAGCCGTTAGATGAAAACGGATATTTTGTAAATAAGAATGTATCAGGACGTTATAGAGAAGAAACATCACAGTTTGACAAGAAGAGAATTGACCTGATGGACGTTTCTCCGAGAATGGTATTCTCAGTAGCTACATCCATGATTCCATTCTTACAGAATGACGATGCGAACCGTGCTCTGATGGGATCTAACATGCAGCGTCAGGCAGTACCGCTTATGACTACTGAGGCTCCAGTCGTTGGTACAGGTATGGAAGGAAAGGCAGCTGTTGACTCGGGAGTGTGCGTGGTAGCGAAACGTGCAGGTGTTGTTGAAAAATCAACATCAAAAGAGATAACGGTAAGAACAGATGACGGTCAGTTAGACACATACCATCTGATTAAATTCTCAAGAAGTAACCAGAGTAACTGCTACAACCAGAGAGCTATTGTATACAAGGGTAACAGAGTTGAAGCAGGAGAAGTTATTGCCGATGGTGCATCAACATCCAACGGCGAGATTGCCCTTGGTAAGAATCCATTAATCGGATTTATGACATGGGAAGGTTATAACTACGAGGATGCGGTACTTCTCAGTGAAAGATTAGTACAGGATGATGTTTATACATCCATTCATATAGAAGAATATGAGACAGAAGCAAGAGATACCAAACTTGGACCGGAAGAGATTACAAATGACGTTCCGGGTGTCGGTGATGATGCGAGAAAAGACCTTGATGAGAGAGGTATTATCAGAATCGGTGCAGAAGTAAGAGCCGGAGATATTCTGGTTGGTAAGGTTACTCCAAAGGGAGAAACGGAACTTACACCGGAAGAGAGATTACTTCGTGCAATCTTTGGCGAAAAGGCAAGAGAGGTTAGAGACACATCACTTAAGGTTCCTCATGGTGAGGCAGGTATTGTTGTTGATGCAAAGGTATTCAAGAGAGAAAACGGAGATGAACTGGCTCCGGGCGTAAACGAATCCGTTCGAATCTACATTGCACAGAAGAGAAAGATTTCTGTTGGTGATAAGATGGCCGGTCGTCATGGTAACAAGGGTGTCGTTTCCAGAGTGCTCCCTGTAGAAGATATGCCGTTCTTACCAAACGGAAGACCACTTGATATTGTATTGAATCCATTAGGTGTGCCTTCACGTATGAATATCGGACAGGTGTTAGAGATTCATTTGAGTCTTGCTGCGAAGGTATTAGGATTTAACATTGCGACTCCGGTATTTGATGGAGCAGACGAGTTTGATATCATGGATACTTTGGAACTTGCAAATGATTATGCTAATACAGAATGGGAAGATTTTGTAGAAAAATATAAAGATACATTAAAACCGGAAGTTATGGAATATTTAGGAAATAATCTTGACCACAGGGAAGAGTGGAAGGGTGTTCCGATTGCAAGAGATGGTAAAGTGAGACTTCGAGACGGTAGAACAGGTGATTATTTCGATAGTCCGGTTACAATCGGTTTCATGCATTACTTGAAACTCCATCACTTGGTTGATGATAAGATTCATGCACGTTCAACAGGTCCTTACTCTTTAGTAACACAGCAGCCACTTGGTGGTAAAGCACAGTTCGGTGGACAGAGATTTGGTGAGATGGAAGTTTGGGCACTTGAGGCATATGGTGCATCATACACATTGCAGGAAATCTTAACATTTAAGTCTGACGACGTTGTAGGACGTGTTAAGACTTACGAAGCAATTATTAAGGGTGAAAATATCCCTCAGCCGGGAATCCCTGAGTCATTCAAGGTACTTGTAAAAGAACTTCAGGCATTGGCGCTTGATGTAAATGTATTAGATAAAGATGATAATGTTGTTGAGTTGAAGGAGAGCACAGATTATGGTGAAACAAACTTTAATGCAATCCTGAACAATGACAAGACCTTTGGTCAGAATAAAGAAGATAGTCAGGCATTTGCACAGGCAGGATTCCAGACACAGGAATTTGTTGGCGAAGAACTCCAGACAGTAAATGCTGATGGTTCAGTATTTGAAGACGGTCAGGAAAATTAATAGAAGGGAGATTTGATCATGGCAGACGTAAACGTAAGTGAACAGCTTGCATTCGATAAAATTAAAATCGGTCTTGCTTCACCGGATAAAATCAGACAGTGGGCTACAAGAAAGGTAGGCGACAAAGAGGAATTAGGTGAAGTTACAAAACCGGAAACAATTAACTACAGAACATTAAAGCCGGAAAAAGATGGTTTGTTCTGTGAGAAGATTTTCGGACCTAACAAGGACTGGGAATGTCATTGTGGAAAATATAAGAAAATCAGATATAAAGGTGTAGTCTGTGACAGATGTGGCGTTGAGGTTACAAAAGCAAGTGTACGTCGTGAGCGTATGGGTTGTGTGGAACTTGCAACACCGGTATCACATATCTGGTATTTCAAAGGAATTCCTTCAAGAATGGGATTAATCCTTGATATTTCACCAAGAGTGTTAGAAAAAGTATTATACTTTGCTTCTTATATTGTGCTTGACCCAATGGATACATCATTAGAATACAAGCAGGTATTGACAGAGAAAGAATTTAGAGAAGCTTACGAAGAATTTGAAGGAAAATTCCGTGTAGGTATGGGTGCTGAAGCTATCAAAGAATTACTTCAGGCAATTGACCTTGATAAAGGTGCAGAAGAATTAAAAGAAGAATTATTTGAGGCAACAGGACAGAAGAAGGCTAAAATTGTTAAGAGACTGGAAGTTTTTGAGGCTTTCAGAAGTTCAGGCAATAAGCCGGAATGGATGATTATGGATGTTATCCCGGTTATCCCACCGGATATCAGACCTATGGTTCAGTTAGAAGGTGGCAGATTTGCTACATCTGACCTGAACGATTTATATAGAAGAATTATCAATAGAAATAACCGTTTAAAGAGACTTTTGGAACTGGGCGCTCCGGAAATTATCGTAAGAAATGAAAAGAGAATGCTTCAGGAAGCGGTTGATGCATTGATAGATAATGGAAGACGTGGAAGAGCAGTTACAGGACCTGGTAACAGAGCGTTGAAGTCGCTTTCAGACATGTTAAAAGGTAAGCAGGGACGTTTCCGTCAGAACCTGCTCGGTAAGCGTGTTGACTACTCAGGACGTTCCGTTATCGTAGTAGGACCGGAACTTAAGATTTATCAGTGTGGTCTTCCGAAAGAAATGGCTATTGAATTATTTAAGCCATTTGTTATGAAAGAATTAGTGGAGCAGGGTACTGCTCATAACATTAAAGCTGCAAAGAAGATGGTAGAGAGACTTCAGACAGAGGTCTGGGATGTATTGGAAGAAGTTATCAAAGAACATCCGGTTATGTTAAACCGTGCCCCTACTCTTCATAGATTAGGTATTCAGGCATTTGAGCCGGTACTTGTTGAAGGTAGAGCGATTAAGTTACATCCGTTGGTATGTACAGCGTTTAATGCCGATTTCGACGGTGACCAGATGGCTGTTCATCTTCCACTTTCAGTAGAAGCTCAGGCGGAATGCAGATTCTTACTGCTTTCACCAAACAACTTGTTGAAGCCGTCTGATGGTGCACCGGTAGCAGTTCCTTCACAGGATATGGTACTTGGTATTTATTATCTGACAATGGATAAGATGGTTGACCATTCTGATGATGCAGAAATTGTAGCAAAAGCAGGAAGAAAGACCTATGACTCAGAAGAAGAGTTAAAGAATGCATTAGATGAAGGAAAAATTGGAACACATGATTATATTAGATATCAGGCAGAGGACAGAGTTGTTGTCTGCGAACCGATAGATGTTATCGGACGTTTCTTTAGTGATGTAAATCAGGCGATTTTAGCTTATGAGAATGGAGACATTTCACTTCATCAGAAGATTAAGGTTAAGAGAAAAGTATTTAACGGAAAAGGCGAAGAAGTAGAAGGTGTTATAGAAACGACACTTGGACGTTGCCTGTTTAATGAGATTCTTCCACAGGATTTAGGTTTTGTTAAGAGAGAAGCAGATGAAGATTATCTGAAATTTGAGATTGATTTTCATGTAGGAAAAAAAGGTTTGAAACAAATCTTAGAGAAAGTTATTAATAACCATGGTGCAACTAAGACAGCAGAAGTTCTTGATAATATCAAGGCTATGGGTTACAAGTACTCAACAAGAGCTGCTATGACAGTTTCTATTTCTGATATGACAGTACCGGAAGCTAAGAAACAGATTTTAGCAGATGCTGAAAGCACAGTAGATGAGATTACAAAGCATTTTAGAAGAGGCTTCTTAACTGACGAAGAAAGATATAAAGAAGTTATTGAGACATGGCAGGATGCCGATAATCAGATTACAAGTGCCCTCCTTGGAGGTCTTGACAAATATAATAACATCTTTATGATGGCAGATTCCGGAGCCCGTGGTTCTGATAAGCAGATTAAGCAGCTTGCAGGTATGCGTGGATTGATGGCGGATACAACAGGTAAGACAATCGAACTTCCTATTAAGTCAAACTTCCGTGAAGGTCTTGATGTTTTGGAATACTTTATTTCAGCCCATGGTGCGAGAAAGGGTCTTTCTGATACAGCTCTTCGTACAGCCGATTCAGGATATCTTACAAGAAGACTTGTAGATGTTTCACAGGATTTGATTATCCGTGATGTTGACTGCTGTGAAGGAAAAGCAATTCCGTTCATGGAAATTGAAGCAGTAACAGACGGCAATGAAGTTATCGAAACTTTAGAGGAAAGAATTACAGGAAGAACTGCTGCAGAGTCTATGTATGATGCAGATGGAAATATGATTGTCAAGGCGAATCATATGATTACACCAAAGAGAGCGGCAGCGATTGTTGCAACCGGTGTAGACAGAGTTAAGATTAGAACAATTCTTACATGTAAGTCACATGTGGGTGTATGTGCAAAATGTTACGGTGCGAACATGGCTACGGGACAGAGAGTTCAGGTAGGTGAGGCTGTTGGTATTATCGCTGCCCAGTCTATCGGTGAGCCTGGTACACAGCTTACTATGAGAACTTTCCATACTGGTGGTGTTGCCGGTGACGATATTACACAGGGTCTTCCTAGAGTAGAGGAATTATTTGAGGCTAGAAAACCAAAGGGACTTGCTATTATTGCTGAGTTTGGTGGAAGAGCTGAAATTAAAGAAAATAAAAAGAAACGTGAAATCGTTATTACCAATGATGAGACAGGTGAGTCAAAGGCTTATCTTATCCCATATGGTTCAAGAATTAAGATTCTTGATGGTACAGTTCTTGAGGCGGGTGACGAACTTACAGAAGGTAGCATTAATCCTCATGATCTCTTAAAGATTAAGGGACTTCGTGCAGTTCAGGATTATATGATTCGTGAAGTTCAGAGAGTTTACCGCTTACAGGGTGTAGAAATCAATGATAAGCACGTAGAGGTTATTGTTCGTCAGATGCTTAAGAAGATTAAGGTTGATACAGCTGGTGATTCTAAATTCTTACCGGGAACAACAGTTGAAGTACTGAATTTTAATGAAGTAAATGAGGAATTAGTAGCACAGGGTAAGGAACCGGCTACCGGTACACAGATTATGCTTGGTATTACAAAAGCATCACTTGCTACAAATTCATTCCTTTCAGCTGCATCTTTCCAGGAGACTACAAGAGTTCTTACAGAGGCTGCTATCAGCGGCAAGGTAGATCCATTAGTTGGTCTGAAAGAAAATGTATTGATTGGTAAGTTAATTCCGGCAGGTACAGGTCTTGAAAGATATGGTTCTGTAAAGTTAAGTACAGATGTTAAACCTGCTGCAGAGGAAGTGATTTCTGTATCTGAAGAAAGAATGGAAACTCCGGTAGAAGATGTTCTTGAGATTTCAGAGGAAGTAGAGATGATTGATATCATCGACGAGAGTATAGAAGTTACAGAAGAATAAACAAAGACCGTAGATCTTGAATATTAATAACAGACAGTTCGAAACCATCCTGTCTATAAACAAAACTAGGGACAAATCACATGTAATTTGTGGTTTATTAAAGGGTGCCCTATAGAGGGCACCCTTTTATTATGATATAGGAAATTGCTCTGCAATTCCTATATCATAATAAGCTCCGCAAGGATTGCAGAGGCGCGGAAATGTAGCTGTTCCCTAGAACCCGCGCCTCGCAAAAGAGTTCGCAAGCGAACTCTTTGTTAAGGAGGAGAATATGGTAGAAGGATTTCACCCGATCAGATACTCCGTTATTCATGATAAAAATCCTCGCGAGATTGTCATGCTAGTAGGAAATGGATGCAAATGGAGAAAATGTAGATTTTGTGATTATCATTTGGACAGCAGTCCGGATGAGGCAGCAAATTTTAAGATTAATCAGGAAGCACTAAGTCATGTAACCGGGGTTTATGGCGAATTAGAAGTAATTAATTCGGGAAGTTTTGTAGATTTGGACAAAAGAACTATAGAGCTTATAAAAAATATATGTTGTACAAAAGAAATATCCACGATTCATTTTGAATGTCATTATATGCATAAGGATGAAGTGAATAATTTTAAAAAGTCATTTCTTGATATTGGTATAAAATGCCTTATAAAATTAGGTTTGGAAACTTTCGATTATGAATTGAGAGAAAAAGTTCTGATTAAAGGAATAGATGAAAAGAAGCCAAAAATAATTGCAGAATATTTTGATGAAATAAATTTACTGCAGGGAATCACAGGGCAAAGTGCAGAGTCTATGCTCAATGATATAGAAATAGGACTGAAATATTTTGAACGTGTGTGTATTAATATAATGGTAGAAAACGGAATGCCGATAAAACCGGATGAAAAGGTGATTAATGAATTTATGGATAAGATTTACCCTATTTATAAAAATAATGATAGGTTAGATATATTGCTGAGCAATACAGATTTTGGGGTTGGAGAAAATCAATATTAATATTATAGTGTGGTTCAAATATGTATTGTGGTTATTGGTCATGATACATTTGAAAATAAATGACATAAGCCGGTCGTGCAGAGAAATTGATGCAATGGCTGTAATAAGCAGAAGAAAAGGAGGAAAAGTTTTATGTCAAATGAAGTTTTATTAGTACTGTCCATATTGATTATATATGGAAGCGAATTATTGTTTTTTAAGTTATTTGGGAAGTATGGTTTGTATTGTTTTACATCTATTGCAACCATAGCCGCCAATATTGAGGTTTTAATTGTTATTAAGGCTTTCAGTATGGAAATGACACTGGGAAATGTCTTGTTTGCATCTACATTTTTGGTGACAGATATTGTGAGTGAATTGTATGGTAAAAAGGAAGCAAAACGTGCTGTAAACCTTGGTATTGCAACTTCGGTAGTGTTTATTGTATTGTCACAGTGGTGGCTTTTATATACACCGGCAGGTGCAGATTTTGCAATGCCGGCAATGAAAACAATCTTTTCAAATACGCCAAGACTGATGCTTACAAGTATGATAGTATATGCAATTGTACAGCGATTTGATGTGTGGGCATATCATAAATGGTGGGAATTTACAGAAAAAAGATTTGGAAATCGTGATAAGTTTTTGTGGTTGAGAAATAATGGTTCGACATTAATATCACAGTTTCTAAATAATCTGTTGTTCACTTTTGGAGCATTTTTAGGAGTATATGATATAAGAACTTTATTTAGTATCATAATTTCCAGTTATGTAATATTTATTGTGACAAGTCTGACAGATACACCATTTGTATATTTGGCAAGAAAAATCTATACAAAGGAAAAGAATAAGGTAAACTAAAAATATTGAAATCTGTTTGAAAATGAAAGAGGTAACCTATTGACTTCGCCGGTCAATAGGTTATAATTATTTTATGATAAATTTGGAGGTGATAATATGGATTACAGAGCGATGATTGAAGATTTGGAAATACAGATTTCCATGTTGCCTATAGGTTATATTTCTAAGAAAAATATTAATGGTAATGTTTATTATTACCAACAATGGACGGAAAATGGAAAGGTTAAAAGTAAGTATATTAAAAAAAGTGAACTGGAACAGTTTGAAGGTCAGATTGCTAAAAGAAAACAGTTAGAAAAAGAATTGAAAGATTTAAAAGAGAAAGAGAAAAAACATGTTGAGGTTATCTCTTATGTTCCGCATAAAGAAAGGTATAAAACTAATGTGGTGTTTGGCACAGCGCTGCAGGACATGGGAGAAGCAGTCAGGGGATACGAAGCAAGACCTTGTTTTGAAGAACTAACTAATTATTTGGACAGCCCGGAAGTGGATAAGATATGTATTCTTTATGGACTGAAAAGAACGGGAAAGACAACGTTAATTCGACAGGCTTTGTTTCGGATGACAAAGATTCAGCTGGACAGATCTGCCTATATTAAAATTATTAAGTCAAATACAATGGAAGAGTTGGCACAGGACTTAAAAGATTTATATGATAAAAAGGTGAGATATGTTTTTATAGAAGATGTTACGAATGTAAGTGATTTTATAGAATCAGCCTCCGTTTTATCTGATGTTTTTGCGGCAACAGGTATGAAGATTGTTTTATCCAGTCGGGAGCCATTAAGCTTTTGGAATGTAATTCATGATGAACTGTATCATAAGGCAGAAATGATTCATACTACATTTATTTCTTATGGTGAATACGGTGTTATTATGGATAATGACAGCCTGGATAATTATATGGAATTTGGTGGAGTATTAGGAGAAGAAAAGCCGGAGTTTGATGAATATATTGGAAAAAATGGTGAACTTACGGAAGATATTCAGAAGGGAATAGAAAAAATATGCCGAAGGTTTTTATCTAAAATTTTAACCAGAGAATACGTAGAACAAAAATTAGGATTAACTTCTAAGGTATCTATATGGGAACGAAGGAAAGATAAGCAGCCACAGTATGTGGAAGTTCCTGAGATTTATAATGATACAACAATTAATTTATTGAAAGATTTAGATTTTGTCAAGGAATGTCCTGCAGCCGGAATTAATGACACGGTGGAGGAAGTGAAGGAGTTTTTGTTCCTGCAGCCGGGAAGAAAGTATCTTAAGTGTAAAGAATTGATTGAACCGTTTCTCAAGGAGTTGAAATTTGGTAATTTAAGTGCCCACGATAAACAGATTATTGTTGAAGGAGTATTAGAAGAAATTAGAAATTGTATTTTGAAAGACATTGTTCTGTTTGAGACAGGCAGGGGAGTTTCTGAACGGTATCGGGCTTTTAGACTGCATTTCCCGGAAGGCAGTTTTGACATGGTAGTTTATGACAAAGAGCAGAATCAATGTACAGTATTTGAAATTATTGATGAGATGGAAGTTCAACAGAAAAATTATAAGAATTTAATTGATGATGCAAAGATTAATGAATTGGAAAAACGCTACGGAAAGATTACAACAAAATATATTCTTTATCGTGGAGAGGATTATTTTGAGGATGACAAAATTGTTTATATGAATGTAGAAAACTATTTAAAGAGTTTATAAAAAGATATTGTTGACTGACATGTGAAAAATTAGTTAGAAGGAGGCAGAAAGATGAACAATACTCTTGAAATCAGGTGGCATGGCCGTGGAGGTCAGGGTGCCAAGACAGCGGCTTTGCTTTTGGCAGAGGTTGCTTTTAAAACTAGAAAGAATGCACAGGGATTTCCAGAATATGGTCCGGAGAGAATGGGAGCACCTATTACAGCATATGACAGAATCAGTGATGAACCAATTCGTGTTCATTCCAACATTTATGATCCACAGTTTGTTGTAGTAGTAGATGAGACATTATTAGATATCGTTGATGTCACAGCGGGACTCAGGGAAGATGGAGCAATTTTGATTAACACATCAAGAAGCAAGGAAGAAATCATTCCCAGTTTAAAAGGTTATAAAGGAAAGGTATATACAATTGATGCCAGACAGATTGCGATGGATACATTAGGAAAGAACTTCCCCAATACTCCTATGCTTGCTGCGATTGTAAAGGTAACAGGTGTCATTGATGATGACACATTCCTAAATGAGATGGAAGGATCTTTCAAGCATAAGTTCGCAAAGAAACCGGAAGTGATTCAGGGAAATATGGAAGCACTGAGAACAGCATTAAAGGAGGTAAAATAATGGCAAAGTCAGATATAACGAAATTAGGTCAGGATGTGTGCTGGCAGGATGTCACAAGAGGAAATACCATTGTAGGAAGCGGCACAACCAGAGAGTTTATTACAGGTGACTGGACAGCTGTTGCTCCTGTCATTGATGAAGAAAAATGTAAACAATGTCTTTTATGCGTACCGGTTTGTCCGGACAGCTGCATTGCTGTAAAAGACTATAAGAGACAGGCGATAGATTTAGATCATTGTAAGGGATGTGGCATCTGCGTAAAAGCATGTCCATTCGGTGCAATTAAGATGGAGGTGAAATAGTTATGCCAAAGAAAGTATTAATGTCAGGAAATGAGGCTGTAGCAACAGCTCTCAGACAGATTAATCCGGATGTCTTTCCGGCATTTCCGATTACACCATCAACAGAAATACCACAGTACTTTTCAAATTATGTTTCTAACGGATTAGTGGATACAGAATTTATCACGGTAGAATCAGAACATAGTTCTATGAGTGCGGCAATGGGTGCGTCAGCAGCAGGTGCCAGAGCATTGACTGCTACATCATCAGCCGGTCTTGCATTTATGTGGGAAGTATTAGGCGTTGCAGCATCCAGCAGACTTCCGGTAGGTCTTGCAGCAGTATGTAGAGCGTTGACAGGACCGCTGAATATTAACTGTGATCATTCTGATACTATGGGAGCCAGAGATTCCGGCTGGATTCAGTTATATGCAGAAGACAATCAGGAAGCTTATGATAACATGGTTATGGCATTTAATATTGCGGAACATAAGGATGTTATGCTTCCGATTATGATTTGTCAGGATGGTTTTATTACAAGCCATGCTATGATGAATATGGAGTTATTAGATGATGAAACTGTGAAGGATTTTGTAGGGGAAAGAGAGCCGGTAGATTATCTTTTAAATCCGGAAGAAAAGTTTGCAGTTGGTCCATATGCTGTATCTGATTATTATATGGAATCAAGAAAAGCACAGGCACATGCGATGGAAAATGCAAAGCAGGTTATCCTGGATGTGGCAAAGGATTTTGAAAAGATTTCAGGTCGTAAATATGGCTTGATTGAAGAATACAAAATGGAAGATGCAGAGTATGCAATGGTAATTATTGGTTCTGCAGCAGGTACTGCAAAAGAAGCAATCGACCAGATGAGAACTGCTGGAGAAAAGGTTGGTCTGATTAAGATTCGTTCCTTTAGACCATTCCCTGGCGCAGAAATTGCAGCATCTCTTAAGAAATGTAAGGCAGTGGCAGTGATGGACCGAAGTGAGGCGTTCTCAACTAATGGTGGTCCTGTAGGTGCAGAGACAATGCAGGCAATGTATACAGCAGGATGTACAGCAAAGGCAATCAATATCATGTATGGTATTGGTGGTAGAGATGTAACAGTAGATGATATGAAGGGCGTTTATAAGACACTCATGGATATTGCCAAAACTGGCGAGACAGGTACTACATACAGATATATGGGATTAAGAGATAAGGAGGCAAAATAATTATGGGTTACAACTTTAAAGAGACAATGAACAAGCCGGAACGTTTTGCTCCCGGTCATAGAATGTGTGCAGGCTGTGGTGCAACCATTTGTGCAAGAAATGTACTTCGTGGATTGCATGAAGGCGATAAGGCAGTCATCGGTTGTGCAACAGGATGTTTGAATGTATCATCATTCCAGTATCCATATGTGGCATGGGAAGATAGTTACATTCACAGTGCTTTTGAAAATGCCAGCTCTACAATGAGTGGTGTGGAAGGTGCTTATAAGGCATTGAAGAGAAAAGGAAAAGTAAAAGAAGATTACAAGTTCATCTGTTTTGGAGGTGATGGTGGAACTTATGATATAGGTATTCAGTCATTATCAGGAGCAATGGAGCGTGGAACAAATTATACATATGTGTGTTATGACAATGGAGCATACATGAATACCGGTACACAGCGTTCTTCTGCGACACCAATGTATGCAGACACGACGACGACACCGGTAGGAAGTCAGTGCAATGGTAAAGAGCAGTATAGAAAAGATCTTGTAGCAATTTTGGCAGCACATGATATTCCATATGCAGCACAGACGACATTCTTTAATGGATTTAAGGACTTACATATAAAAGCAGAGCGTGCTATTTATACAGATGGTCCGGCATTTTTAAATGTCTGTGCTCCGTGTCCTACAGGATGGAAGTATAAAACCGATGAGATTATGGAGATTTGTAAATTGGCAGTAGAAACAAATTACTGGCCGCTTTACGAAGTCATAGAAGGTAAATGGATTTTGAACTATGAGCCAAAGAACAGACTTCCGATTGAAGAATTCTTAAAAACACAGGGAAGATTTAAACATTTATTTAAACCTGAAAATGAGCATTTGATTGAAAAGTATCAGAAGGAAGTTGACAGACGCTGGGAAGACCTTCAGTTTAAATGCAGCAGATAGTTGGAAATGCAGATTTCTATATTGGTACATTTGTATAAAATATTAGGAGAAGGATATGAAGTTTGAATATAACAGGGATAAAGAAACATTACTGAATGTGATGGACAGCAAAGCCAAAAAGAAAAATATTGTGGTGAAAGAGAGCCGTGACAGAATAGAGGTGGCTCTCGCTCAGGGAAAGTTTGATTCCGGTGTGGAATCAGTCCCTGTTACATTCAAGGGAAAGATAACAGAGAAAGACAATACCTGCGTAATCGAAGGCAGATTTACTTTTGGATTTTATCTTTATACCATGGTAATTGTGGCAGCAGCTTTAATTGTTGCCAGATTCCTATGGTCTGCATATAAAATGCAGACAGCAAATATGATTTTGTGTGGAATTGTGGCGACGATACTTGTAATCGTGGTGGCGGTAATTGTGGCGAAAGCAGCAAAGCCAAAGGCAATTATAGGAGGGTTTTTGAAGGATTTGAATGTAAAGTAGAATGGACGATTTAGTGGGAAGGAGTATAACTATGAAGCTTAAAAAGATGATAGTAGTATTGATGATGGTGGTGTTTGTTTTAGAAAGCATAACAGCTCCAGTAAAAGCAAGTGCAGTCAATGTAAAAATTAGAGTAGTATCTGTGAAGAATAAAAATAAGTGTGTCAAAGTCAAAGTGAAAATATCCAATAATACAAAGAAACAGATTTCCTATGGCAATGATTTTTCTTTATATAAAAGAAATGGTAGAAAGTGGAAAAAGTTGAAAATGAAAGAGGGATATGGTTTTGATACTTCATTAAATATCCTTTTTGTAGGAGGAAGCACTAAAAAGACATTTTACATTGATAAAAAAGCTTATAAGAAAAAAATCGAAAAGAATAAACGATATATGATTAAATTTAGAATTTCCGGTAAAAAGAAAATGATTAAATTTAAGCTATAATCTTCATTACATATAGATATTCTATTAGTTTCTTTTTCTTTAGGGGACTTTTCAACATGCCCTTGCCTGTCTTAAATTTCAAGAAGAATTACAAATACATTTTGCCGTTTGATGAAAACATATATGTAAAACATTCTTGTCTTCCATATAGTATTCGTACGATACCAAGTTAAACATTTTTCGCTTATATCTTGTGAAAAACTAAAAGTATTACTTTTATTGACGGTATGCCAAATAATACGTATTGTAAAGAAATATATAAAGAGAATTGTTAAAGATAATAGAGATTACACAGGCAGATATTAGCAGAACAGAAAACGGATACATTTCGTTTACATTTGAATGATACTATAGCTTTTGAAACGGTAAATGATAACCGTTTCAAAACAGCATGCCCCTTTGGGCCTGGCAAAATACGATATTGAAACACTTGATGTGTTTCAATATCTATATACATGGAATTTTACAATGTTGAGAAATGGGGAATTGTATGTATCGTATATTAATTGTTGAAGATGAAGTACCAATTGCAGAGTTGATTGAAATGAATTTAAAACAGGCGGGGTTTGTCTGTGAGTATGCGTTAGATGGAGAAGTGGCAGCATTAAAAATAGAAGAGAATCCTTATGACTTGATTTTGCTAGATATTATGCTTCCTAAAATTAATGGATATGAACTGATGGAATATATTGAGCCGACGGGAATACCAGTGATTTTTATTTCAGCAAAGGAGTCGGTCAAGGACAAAATTAAGGGAATTAAGATGGGAGCGGATGATTACATTGTGAAGCCTTTTGATATATCAGAAGTTCTGGCAAGAGTGGAAATGGTTCTTAGGAGATATGGAAAAGGAAGTGCGAAGCTGACATTTAAAGATATCGTGATTGATCCAAATACCAGAGAGGTAAGAAAAGGTGAAAAAATTGTTTCCCTTACACCGAAAGAATATGAGTTATTTTTATTCTTAGTTCAGAATAAGAATCAGCTGCTTTTTCGGGAAGATTTGTTTGAAGAGGTATGGCAGACGGAGTATGTAGGAAACAGCAGAACTCTTGATTTGCACATTCAAAGGCTACGGAAAAAGCTGGATTTGAAAGAGGAAATTAAGACAGTTTTTCGAATGGGTTACAAGTTACTGGGAGAATAAAATGAAGTTTTCTTTTAAAATCGTATTTGGTACATGTTTTATTATTGCTGTGTGTTTTTCTCTGGGGGGAATATTTATGATACAGAGAAATTTTCAAGTGGCATATGAGAATGCGGTGGAAAGTTATTCAAAACAGCATATTGTCAACAGATATTCTGTAGATTCAAATATACGAAATGCAATAGAATCAGGGAAAGAGTTTTCGGATCGTCTGGTCAATGAATATGCAGATAAAATGACGAATTATGGGAATGAAAAAAGAGAATTAATTATCGTAAATCAAAAAGGAAGGATTATATTTTCCAGCATTAAAAATATAGACAGAAAAATAAAAAATTATGAGCAGAGAAGGGAAGGTTATTATGAAATTTATAAGAAGGACAAAAAACAGTTCTTTCTGATTGGTTCAAAAATAAAAATATCTGATAATATCATAACTGTGATAAACCGATTTGATATGACAGATACATTTGCTGAAAGAAAAAGACAGACGAATACATTTCTTGTAATTGATTTTGGAATCATTTGTGTTTCTTTCATTATGGTATGGATATTGTCATTTTTTCTTACAAAAAATATCAAGAAGTTAAGTGAAACCAGTACATTGATTGCCAATGGAAAATATCATATCAGAACGGATATTAAAAGTAATGATGAAATTGGGGAACTGAGCAGCAATTTTGATATTATGGCAGATTCTGTGGAGGAACATATAAAGAAACTTAAAAAAGATATAGAAGCAAGAGAGCAGTTTGTATCTGATTTTTCTCATGAGTTAAAGACGCCAATGACTTCTATGATGGGATATTCCAAGATGCTTTTAGGAGACAGTCTCACAAAGGAGGAACGATTAAAGGCAGAAGAGTATATTTACAGAGAATGCAAAAGATTAAAAAGATTATCAAAAACTTTATTAAAAATGCTGGGTATTTCAGAAGAAAATATTGAATATAAGTGGATATATACAGAACTGATTGCAGAAACCATAGAGAAAATATGCAGTGAAAATATAAAGTTTTCACAGTTGACAATAGAGATGGAAGAAGGGCAGATATTGGCTGATACAGATTTACTGATTACTTTAGTTAGGAATCTTATTGAAAATGGGGATAAGGCATGTAAAGATGTGAAAAATGGAAGGGTAAAACTGACCGGAGAGAGAATACGCAAAAATATAGAGGATGGGTATAGGATTATTGTAACTGATAACGGATGTGGTATGAAAGAAGATGAGATAGAGAAGGTTACACAGGCATTTTATATGATTGATAAAGCAAGGGCGAGAAGTACCGGAGGAAGTGGTATGGGACTGAATATCTGTCAGAAAATATGCAATGTATCAGGGATTGAAATGTCCATAAGAAGTGAAATTGGTCAGGGGACACAAATACAATTAGATATTCCAAGTTATAAAGAAAGTATGGAAGAAATGGATGAAAAAGATGAGACGTAAGGCTGATAAAAAAAGATACGTTATGATTCTAGGGACTATAGCGGTTTTATGTATTGTTATAATGATGCCACAAATATATTTTTCCATGATGGATTATTATGCCTATGAAAAGGAGCATAAAATGGAAAAGATATCTTTTGAATTAAGCAGTGATGTAAAAGACATTGCAATGGTACAACGTCTGCATGAGGTGCTGAACAGTTATTACAGCGAGGAAAATATGGAGAATACTTTATTGCTGCAGGCAGATTTTTTTCAGTATGTCAGTGAGGAAGAAAATGAATCGGTTGAGGTGTCGGTTAATAATAAAAAGATAAAGTCTATTTTAAAAGAGGCAGGTTTTTTGCAATACATTCCGTTTGAAGATTTTAAGGGGGGTTATTCTTGTGTAAAAAGTAAAAGTGATAAGGGGATTGTACAATATCAATTAAAAGGGCAGAAAGAAAGATTAGAATTAAGATGGGACAGTGACAGGAAAAGGTTATTGTATCTAAAATATCATGGGGAAAATATCGGACGGGCAGAGGAGAGAGAAATATATAATTTGCAGAAGAAATATATTGAATACATGAATCTTTCTTTGGTAGAAGACTGGGTTTATAACAATCGAAGAATGATATCTAAAAAAGCACATCTATCACTGGAGTTTCGAATAGACAAGCAAAAAAGTGTCTTAGAACTTTCATGGAATATTATAGATTAGTACAGATACATCTCGGATAAATGTAAAAAGTATAATGAGGGCATATCCAAATTAGACGTTTTAAAATGTCATAGGTTTGGGATGCTCTTTTTCATTACATAAGAGCATAGAAGAAAAAATTATTTTATTAGCAGGAGGATTGAAATGAGGAAAAAAGGAAACGTGTTGGTCTGCTTGATTGTGGTTTTTGCTGTTCTTACAGGATGTGGTAAAGATAGTCCAAA
>CAQBGY010000002.1 GCA_948759685.1 uncultured Eubacterium sp. | reverse complement strand
TCCACTATACCACAAGAAAATTCAAATGTCACTAAGGCTCTCTAAAGTGTGGCAAGCTATTTTTCAGCATAGCGAGAATGATTAGTTGCCGGGATATATTTTTTAGAGAGAGTGCCTGTTGCCTCTAATTGTTTTCGGAAACGTTGTTCTCCGAGTAATAACGGAACGCTTTTACAATATAATCAGAAGCCCCTTTTCCATATTGACTGTCAGTCATGCTTTTAATATAATCGCTTGAATATGTGTCGATAAGAACATTGATATAGGGCTTATCGAGGGATACGCTGGTGCTATTTTCCTGTATAAGCCGCAATAGTTCGTGTACAATGGATTGTATTTTAGGGGAGGAAACATCTTCTGACAAATTAGTGGTTAGTCTGCCATACAGAATATCAGATTGTTTTCCAATTTCTTTCACTTCTTCCGTTAGTTGTGTTTCCATGAGTTCAGAGAAATGCTCTAAATTATGTTTCATGGCTTCGGTGTATTTTTCAATACTGCCGAATTGGTGAATAGCAAGTTTAGCTACCTCTGCTTCATCATCTTTAATTTTTTGAATAAACATATCAAAATTTTCAATACTTCCCCAGTGCTTGATAACATCATCAGTGCTATTATTTTTAAAATCCTCTAATGCGGGAATGTAATCAGACAGGTCAAATTCTTTAAAACTCATACATTGCTCTCCTTTCTCTAAGCGGCTAAGAAGCTGTATAAGTTTGTCTGTCCGATTGCGCTTCAGCAAAAGCAATTCTTTTTGTCTTTTGAAAGCATTGATCTTGTCAAAGTCGGGTTTTTGCAGAATTTCTTTAATCTCTTTCAGCTTAAATCCCAATTCCTTAAAAAACAGGATTTGTTGTAGCTTTTGCAAGGCTTCATCATCATATAGGCGATAGCCGGATTCGGTCAATTCGCTTGGCTTTAACAATCCAATCTCGTCATAGTATTGTAGTGTTCGTGTGCTTATGCCTGTTAATTCTGCAACTTGGCTTATGGTTCGCATTCTTATCAGCTCCTTAAATTTGTGAAGAAGCAAGACAGAGATTGCCGGCTTATTTCTATTCTGCTCCTATGAGAAAAGAATACAGTATCACGTTGCGTGGAAGTCAATACTTTTTGCTCAAAATTTTTATCACTCATTTTCGGGATATATTTTAACGGATATTCCCCGAACACCTTTTTTGACAATCTTACTGTCATCAAGAATACTCTGCTTAACAGCGTCTAAATCCTTTGAGAGTGCTTCAATCGCCCGTTGGTGTTCTTCCTCTGACGAGAAGCGTTCCGTATCGTTCAAAAGGTTCTCCTGCAATTCCCTTGCTTTCATGTATACGCCCAACTTATGATTGAGCAGGGAGTTCTGAAAGGATATTTTGATTGTAGCGGGATTGAAACTCCCGTCCTCATACCTCTCTGCTTCAAAGTTCATATCTAATTGTTCGTCCATTTTCAAAATCAAAGACAATACATCTGACACTGTTTCTATATCAAAATCCATGAAAACATTGATACTGATACCCAAAGCATTTGCAATTTTCAGCAGTTGGTCGGGCTTGGGATTGCGGATGCCATACTCATATTTTTTTATTGTGGCGGAATTGATGCCGGAAAGCTGACCGAGCGTTTCCTGTGATATGCCACGCAAATTCCGAAAGTGTTTAATCTTTTCCCCGGTAGTCATGCCAATACCTCCAATTTATGTGATTTTCGTAAGTGCTTAGTTCAATTCTATCACATCAGGACACATTTGTGTATAAAAAATTAAAATAAATACTTGACGTTCACAAAAGTGTACCGTATAATAAAAACATAAAGGTCACATATGTGTACCTAAAATAAAAAAGGAAAGGACAGGACTATATGGAGAATGGAAAGAAAATGTATGTAACGGCAGAGGAAGCGGCTGAAATGCTTGGCGTATCAACGGGTTATGCCTACAAGATTATCCGGGGGCTGAATGAGGAACTGAAAGCAAAGGGCTATCGGACAATCTGCGGCAAAGTCCCGACAAAATACTTTGAAGAAAAATTCTACGGTCTGACCGTAGCCATGTAGGAAAGGAGAGATTTTATGTCAGCGACAAGGGACGGAAAGATGTGGCGTTGCCAGTTCTATTATAAGGACTGGCAGGGCGTAAGCCACAAGAAGAACAAGAGGGGATTTAAGACAAAAGCGGAAGCGGAACAGTGGGAGCGTGACTTCCTGCAACAGCAGCAGAGGAATTTAGACATCAATTTTGAAAACTTCGTACAAATCTATTATGAGGATATGGAACACCGTCTGCGTGAAAATACCATGCGTACAAAGAAATTCATTATTGATTTGAAAATCATTCCGTATTTCAAGAAAAAGAATATGAATGAGATTAAGGCTTCCGACATTCGGGCTTGGCAAAATGCACTGATGAAAAAAGGATATTCGGAAACGTATCTGAAAACAGTCAATAATCAGTTGTCGGCTATTTTCAATTATGCGGTTCGGTACTATGATTTGAAAGACAATCCATGCAGGAAAGCCGGGAGTATCGGAAAGAGCCACGCCGGGGAAAAGGAGTTTTGGACGAAGCAGGAGTTTAAGCAGTTTCTTGTGACTGTGGAGAACAAGCCGGAAACAAAAATGGCGTTTCTGCTCCTTTACTGGACGGGAATGAGGATTGGAGATGCTTACGGTAAAATAAGACTAAAGTTAGACAAACCCAGTAAATACAAGGGTTTGAGCTGATTTAGTCCTTTCTCAAACTTGCAACGAAACAAGGTTTTGATGGAGGCAGCGCTGTTTTACCAATCAAATATCTCACAAATGCCTGTGGCGCATCAGAGTTCCGGCAGGGATATATGCCATATGGTTTTAAAGGGGTGAAGATTGTTTTTCTGATGCAAAAAAATATAGAAATTATTTAGGTAGGACTAAATTAGCTCTTGAAACGGATATTCCGTTTGTGTATCGCTAATCTGGTCCTGCTTTTTGTTTGGGAGAATGGAGGATTTACAGATGGGCTTTACAAGGAAAGAGCTAATTGAGTTCCTAGACGGACTGGTGGAGTTAGCCAGTGAGGAAAACAAGGCAAATGCAGTCTTGGTAAAAGAACAGTTTTTAAGTGACTTTGAAAAGAGTTACGGATTTGAAAAGGAGGTAATGACAGAAGTGTCAAAGCTGCCGCCGCACTATATAGCAGCAATGCCGGATTCTGTACAGGAAGAAATCAGGCAGAAAGTAATAGCAGCATTGACAGAACATGGCGAATGTACTCCTGAAAATGTTGACCGTGCTATGTGTTCCAAAATCTATGACTTAGAGGATCTGATTGACATTCGTGAGTATGTCAGGCGGATGGAGGCGGAACAGAGAAAAAAGACGGAGCAGAAAAGGAGGGGCGGCAGATGATAGGGACAGTAATTATAGTAGGAATGGTGCTTTTGCTATATTATTCCCTTGCAAGATCAGCAGGGACAGCAGACAGAAAGATGGAGGAACTGTACAGGCTTTCCGCCGGGGGAAAGGCGGGTGGCGTGGATGGGAATTAACGTAAGGATGCAGAACGCTCCAAAACCGGATGGAATTATTGCGGCACAGGTAAAGCTGGAAGATGATTTAAGAAGCTGTATGCGCTGTCAATTCTTTTACGGAAACAACCGTCAGTGTCTCGCTAAGAAATGTGTTAAGGAAGAAAGCAAGCCTGAAATCACGGGGCAGGACAAAGAAGATATGTGCTTTGGATGCCCGTACAGACAGTCAGATAAGTACTGCTTTCCCTGCATGAAAAAGATATTAAGGAGATAAGTCTGCATGAATAAATTATGGAGGAAGAACAGAATGGAAAAACATATTGAGGTAATCGGGATTGACCACGGCTGGTCAAACATGAAAACAGCAACACAGATTTTTACGACAGGCGTAAAGGAGATTACGACAGAACCCGCATTTTATGATGATGTGGTGGAACTGGATGGAAAGTATTACAAGGTAGGCGGGAAACGTCTTGAGGTCAGGGACACAAAAGTTGAGAATGACAACTTCTACCTGCTTACCCTTGCAGCAGTCGCAAAGGAACTGAAACAGCGGGGAATGAAGAATACAGATATCCTTTTATCAGTAGGGCTTCCGCTGACAAGGTTCGGCGCAGAGAAGCAGGACTTCATTGATTATCTGTCAAAGAACAAAGAAGTCAGTTACTTCTTTGAGAAAGAGAAATATACGGCAAGGATAGCGAGGGTGTCCGTGTTCCCGCAATGTTATGCGGCGGTTGCAGAACAGTTGAAAACCCTGCCGGAGCGTGTGGTGGTGGTAGATATAGGCAGTTGGACGATTGACATCATGCCGATACTGAGCGGCAAGCCGAATGAGGCAGAGTGTATCACAAGCCAGCAGGGGCTTATCCGCTGCATGAGGACGATCAATGAGGAATGTAACAGGCAGATCGGGCAGGAGCTTGAAGAAAACGTGATACAGCAGGTCATGGCAACCGGAGAAGCGGCGCTGCCGGATAAGTACATGAACATTGTAAGGGACTGTCTGCGTGATTTCGCACAGAAAGTCTACAACACCCTGAAAGAACACGGCTACAACCTTGATGTGATACCGATTGTGTTCGTGGGCGGGGGTGCGGCGGTCATGCGGCTGTTCGGCTCGCATGACGGCGGTAATATCCGCTACATTGAGGACATCAAAGCAAATGCAAAGGGGTATGAACAGCTTGGCAGGGTTTTCCTTGCAAAGCACCGCAGCAGGATAGGTTAGGGGTGGGCATATGGGAAAGTCAAATATAGTTTTCCGAAGTTACCGCCTCAACCTTGACAATGAGCAGCAGCGCAGGGTGAACAAGGTGCTTGCGGAACTGAATACAGACATTCATAAGTCTGTAAACCAGTTCATAACGGATGCAATAGACTTCTATGCAAACAGTTTTGAGAGTGAAAACCTGTTAAAAGACGCAGGGGAACGGAAGAAAAAGGAAGAACAGTATATTTCAAAGAGTGACCTTGACGGTATTCGTGAAGAACTAAAGAATGATGTCAAGAATGAGATTATCATGCTGCTCGGCGCTGCCCTCGGAGGCGGGGCAGTACGGGCGGCAGAGGGCGGCATGGGAAGAATGGTCATGGAAACGGTGGCAAAGGAAACAGAGGAACATAGGAGAGAGGAACCCGTAGATCCAACCATGATGGAACTGGTTGACGACTGGGGATAACAGGAGGAATGACATATGGCAGGAATCGTTTTAAGAAAGACAATGGTGGCATTGCTTACCATACTGAAATGGATATTGCAGGCGGCGCTTGTGGCGTTGAAGCTGGTGCTTGGGATGGCGAAACTGTTCCTGCTGCTCCTTGCCCTTGTTATGAGGATTGTACTGACGATGATGGGAATTGCAGCAGTCAGGCGGTGAAAGGAGTCTGTAAATGAAAAGGGCGAAACTGACGGAAGAAGAAAGAAAAAAACACAGGCATGAAATGTCAGAGGCATACCGAAAGAAAGTATTGAGGTTCACGCTGCAATTCAACCCAACCACAGATAAAGAGGCGAGGGAATGGTTTGAGGGGAATGGCAAAAGCAGAGCTTACCTGAAACGGCTGATCCTTGAGGATAAAGCAAGGAGAACCGGAGAAAAAGGGCAGCATGGAAAGGAGGTGATGGGTATGTGGAGGCTGAAATTCTACAAGGCATATGCAAATGACAAAAGACTCAAAAGGATGCTTGCTTACCTGGGTAAGTTTAACAAAGCAGTGCCATAGGAGGAAAAAATGAACAGAATACGGGACAGTACGGATTTGATCAGGTATCATGTTTTTTGCCGGATGAGGCAATAAGGGCAGTCTTACAATGCCTGAAACTTGACAACAGGCAGCGCCAGAGGTTACACTGGGTATTGGTGGAGCCGGATACAGAAACATGAAAATCCGTAAACCATTTCATTGCCGAAACGGTAATCCTTTATATCCGGTGGGATGAATGGAAGGACAGGATGGTGCATTGTCAGGGATTACGGCAGAAAATGGAGGAAATGCCTATGGTGGGAATGGTTTTGAGAAAGACAGGCGTGGTGCTGCTTACCATACTGAAATGGATATTGCAGGCAGTGCTTATGCTCCTGAAACTGGTGCTTGGGATGGCAAAACTGTTCCTGTTGCTGCTTGCACTTGTTGCAAGGGTGGTACTCACGATGGTCGGCGGCGTGGCGGGCAGACGGTAAAAGACTGTCCTTAACCGGAATGTGACCTATAAGAAAGACAGACAGTACAAATGAAAAATGTTCCGTTTCCCTTTATCAGTATATCGGGCTTAGATATGTGGGTTCCACCCGGATATAAAGGGAAACAGGCAGGAATTCAAACTCAAACAGAATAACAAATAAACAGAAAATGACAAGCCATTTTACAGGGCTTGTTATTTTTTTGCCCTGACAAGGAGGAAATCTGAATGAAACAGAAAATGAAAAGGTTTATGGCAGGATTCTTAGCCCTGCTCACGGTCTTTACCACGCTGTTTAGCAATGGGACGACTGCTTTTGCGGCAAGTTCCAGTGCAAACATCGCTTTCTGGTATGCATCGACAAGATCATCGGGCGAGGTAAGCGAGTTAAAGGCAGGCTATGACCACGGGAAAATCCTGTATGCCATACTGGACGGCAATGCCGCCTACTGCATGAACTTCGGGCTGGCGGCAGACGGAGGGCAGCTTATGAACAGCTACCCCAATTCAAGCACGTCAATGACGGCACAGCAGGAGAAACTTTTAAGCTACTGCCTCTATTTTGGTTTTAACAGCAACAGTGCAACGCCGCCTTCAAATGACCAGTGTGACCAGTTCATAGCGACACAGGCAATGGTGTGGGTGATTGTCGGCAACCTGTTCGGTACAGGCAGCGGTGATTCTGCGGCAAGGAAACTGTGCGACACAGCGCCGAACCCGTCAGCGTCCTATGACTATTACACAGGACTGAAAGACAGCATCAGCAAGTCTTACAATGCCACAAGACCGAGTTTTGCAAGCAGGACACAGAGCGGTGCGGAAACTTATGAGCTGAAATGGAATGAGGGAAACAGCCGCTTTGAGAGAACCCTTAACGACACCAATGGCGTACTTGGACATTTTGACATTTCACTGAACGGGTTCAAAGTGGAAAAGGATGGGAACAGTGTCACCATTTCCAGTAAGGAAGTGAATACAACAGCGACAATGGCAGCCATGAACTCCACGGCAGGAGAAGTGGAGACAACTTCAAGCTGTGTGTTCTGGCTCACGGAAAAAGCAAACTATCAGGAGTTTGTATCGGAAAGACCAAGTGCAGATCCGGTTCATGCCTATTTCAAGGTAAAGACGGAAAATATCGGCTATGGGGAGATTGTAAAGACCGATGAGTCCAGCGGTGTGAAGCTGAAAGGTGCCGTATATGGGATTTATTCCGACAGCGGATGCACCAATAAGGTAGACACCATGACTACGGACGGAAACGGTTATGCAAAATCCAATGCACTTGTGGCGGGAACGTACTATGTGAAGGAAATTACCGCACCAAAAGGATATGTACTGAGCGGCAAAGTCCACACGCTGACCGTAAAGGCAGGACAGACAACCGGGATCAGTGCGACGGACAAAGAGCAGCTTGGGGCAATCACCATTTATAAAGAGGGCGAAGTCCTGACAGGATGGAATGGCAGCAACTTCACTTATGAGAAAAAGAAACTGCCGGGCGCTGTTTTCAAAGTGACAGCAGGCGCAGACATTTACAAGGCAGACGGTACAAAAGTCTATAATAAAGGGGACCTGATTGCGGAAAACTTACAGACCGGAAGTGACGGACAGGTGGTTCTTACAGACCTTCATCTTGGAACGTATGTGGTTACGGAAACAAAGAGCATTGACGGATATACCATCAATACAGAGCCGCATACGGTAAAGATTGAATATAAGGATCAGATGGTGGAAGTGCAGTATGAGTCGGCAACTGTGCTTAATACCCGTCAGAAAGCGGAAGTTTCCGTGACAAAGAAAGATTCCGAGACAGCAAACCCGTTAGATGGCGGACAGTATACGCTTTATGCGGGAAATGACATCAGGAATTATGCAGGACAGGTCATTGTGACAAAGGGTACTGCATTACAGACCGTTACGACAGGGGAGGATGGCAGTGCCGCTTACACAGTAGACCTTCCGATTGCAAACAGCTACTATATTTCAGAGACACAGGCTCCTTACGCATATTACAGGAACAGTTCTGACGTATACAGCTTCAATTTCAATTATCTGCCGGAGACAACCGCAAAGGCATCATTTACCCATACCTTTGCAAATGACAGGACAACAGCAAAAATCCACATCTACAAGGTAGATAAAGAGACAGGAAAAGCGGTTCCGCAGGGCGATGCAAAACTGGAGGGCGCTGTTTACGGCTTATATGCCCGCAACGACATTGTACACCCGGACGGGGCAACGGGCATTATCTTCCATGCGGGGGATATTGTTGCGACACTGACAACCGATGAGGGCGGCAATGCAGAGGTAAAGAACCTCTATCTCGGCGATTACTATGTAAAGGAAATCACACCGTCAGAAGGGTATCTCCTTGATGAAGAGGAACATGAGGTTGTCTGTGATTATGAGGGCGATCTGGTAGCGGAAGTGTCAAGAAGCACCACATCGGCAGAGCAGGTCATCAAGCAGCCGTTCCAGCTTATCAAGGTATCCGACAACGGGGACGATACAGAAGCACCCGTATTATCCGGCGCAGGTTTCCGGGCATACCTGAAATCTTCCTTATCCGTACTGGAAGATGGAAGTTATGACTTTGACAGTGCAGAAGCTGTTGAGATTGGCAGCAAGGGGGAGACTACCCTGTTCACGGACGCAAAGGGGCATATAGTGACACAGCCAATCCCTTACGGGACTTATGTAGTGATAGAAACAGTCACTCCACACAACATGCAGCCAGTAAGACCTTTTGAAGTGAGGATTGTGGAGAACCACCCGACAGAGCCTTTAGTTTGGCGTGTATTCATTGACCGTGAATTTACTGCAAAGCTGCGTGTGATCAAGAAGGACGCTGACACAAAGCAGACAGTCCTTATCCCGAATACAGAGTTCAAGATTTTCAACCTTGACAAAAATGAATATGTCAAGATGGTCACAACTTATCCGTCAAAGGTTACGCACACTTCTTTCTTCACGGACAGCGACGGCGACTTAATCCTGCCTGACACATTGAAGATTGGAAATTACCGCATTGAGGAAGTGGCAGCGCCTTTCGGATATGTGCTGAACACAGATTATGTGGAAGTGTCGGTTGATTCCGATACGTTCTATGAGACTGATCCCGACACCTATGATGCAATCATCACGGTGGAATATGAGGACGAACCCGTTACCGGGGAACTGACCGTGGAGAAGAAAGGCGAAATCCTTGACGGCTACAAGGGCGGCTTGTTTGCGGATTCCGAAGAAAAGGAGTTTGTTTATAAGGAAGGTTCCCTTGCAGGGGCAAAATTTGAGGTCTATGCCGCAGAGGACATTTATACTGCTGACATGCAGACAGACGAGGATGGCAACAGGACAAAGTATTACAGAAAAGGCGATCTTGTAGGAACGCTTACCACCGGGGAAGATGGGAAAGCCAGCATTTCAGGACTTCCGCTCGGACAGTACCGTGTTGTGGAAACAGAAGCGCCTTATGGATATGTGCTGAACGGGGAAGAACAGATCGTGACATTCGTTTATGTGGATGATAAAACCCCGGTAATCCATGAAAGCGTGACATTCACCAATGACAGACAGAAACTGGATATGTCAGTCATTAAGAAAGATGCAGAAGAAGATACACCAGTTGCAGGTGCAGTGTTCGGTCTGTATGCGGCAGAGGATATTGAAAATTCCAGTGGGGAAATAATCATTGAAGCAGGCACACTTCTTGAAACCGCTGTCTCTGACGAAAATGGCAGAATCACTTTCAAAAAAGATTACCCGTTTGCAGTTTATGAGGCAAAGGAAATAGAAGCGCCCAAAGGCTATGTTTCCAGTGAGGAAGTCATTACTTTTGAGACAGAGTATCAGGGACAGCATGAAGCAGTTGCAGCGTACAGCAGCGAATTTCTGAATGAACCTACAACCTTTGAATTTACAAAGGAGGACATCGCAAGCGGCGCAGAGCTTTCCGGCGCACTGCTTACAGTCATTGACAAGGACGGCAACGTGGTTGACAGATGGACTTCTGTGGCAGATGAGGCTCATGTGATCAAGAGACTTGCCGCAGGGGAGACTTATACACTCCGTGAGGAATTTGCACCTTACGGATATCTGAAAGCAGAGGAAATCCAGTTTGCAGTGGAAGATACCGCTGACATTCAGAGCGCAGTCATGAAAGACGAGGTTCCGACAGGCGCAATCATCATCAACAAGGACGGCGAATTTGTAACGGACACTACCCTTATGAAAGGACACTGGTATGATTTTATATTCAACTATTTCAAGGACAGCCTTGCAGGTGTTGAATTTGAAGTCTATGCAGCGGAGGACATTGTAAGCCCGGACGGTCTTGACACCGTATATTATGAGGCAGACGAACTTGTAGCAGCTATCACTACTGACGAGAAAGGCTATGCAAATATTGACAGTCTGCCGCTTGGGAAGTATTACCTTGTGGAAACAAAGACACTGGAAGGATTTGTTCTGGACGATACGCCAATCGAAGCGGACCTTTCCTATATCGATCAGGATACCAGAGTGGTCTATGCCGGAATGAACATCAGCAATGAGAGACAGAAAGTGCAGATCACCGTGGTAAAGAAAGAGGCAGGCACAAAGAATGTTCTTGAAGGAGCAGTATTTGGTCTGTTTGCAAAAGAGGACATTGTGAATAAGGACGGCAAAGTTGTTGTAAAAGCCGGAACTGAAATTGAGCGTGGCGTGACCGGGAAGGACGGGAAACTGACATTTGTGTCTGACCTCCCTCTTGGAAAGTATTATGTGCAGGAGCTGACAGCGCCAAAGGGATATGTAAAATCCGACAAGGTATTTGATGTGGATGCGTCATATCAGGGCGATGATAAGGAAGTAATCGAATTTGAGGCAGAATTTGAAAACAAGCCGATCAAAGTGCAGATTTCAAAGACTGACATCACAGGCGACAATGAGCTTGAAGGCGCTGTGCTTTCCGTCATTGATGCAGACGGCAACTTGGTTGAGAAGTGGACTTCCGGCAAAGAGCCGCACATGATTGAAAAGCTGCCTGCCGGAAAATATACCCTCCGTGAAGAAACAGCGCCATTCGGGTATGTCATTGCACAGGATATTGAGTTTGAGGTAAAGGAGACTGATGAAATCCAAAAAGTGGCAATGAAGGACGAAGCAGCAGTTGGAAAAATCATCATCAGCAAGAAATCAGAGGACGGAAAGGCGCTTGCAGGCGCAAAATTTGAAATCCGTGACAAGGACGGGAAAGTGATCGGGACGCTTACAACGGACAAGGATGGTCATGCTGAAAGCGGCGAACTTCCGATTGCAGCATTTAAGGACGGCAAGTATGAGGAGGCAGTCACTTATACCGTAGTGGAAGTGGAAGCGCCGAAAGGGTATCTCCTTGATTCCACGCCGAAGGAAGTGAAGTTTGAATACAAGGACGGAAAAACGAGAGTGGCAGAGTACACCCTTGAAGTGACAAACAAGCCTACGGAACCGAAGCTCCCGCAGACCGGGGACAACATGAACCCGTGGGTATTTGCAGGGTTCGGGCTTGCGGCTGTTGCTGCCGGACTCGGCATCATCTTCTGGAAGAAGAAAAAAGATGGCGCAGAAGCGTAAGTAATGAATAACAACAGTGCATGAACCCGGCGGGGCATGTAAGCAGGATCGGCTTATGTGTCCCGCCTTTTTTGCAGCATGGAAAGGAGGACACATGACAACAGGGGAAAGGATACGGTTTTACCGAAAGCAGAAAGGAATGACCTTAAAGGAACTTGGTGAGAAAGCAGGCTTCTTAAACTGCGGGGATGTGCGCATGGCACAGTACCAGAGCGGTGCAAGGGTTCCAAAGGCAGATACCCTTGAAAAGATTGCAGAGGCTCTTGATGTGCCTGTGGACGCTTTATGCTGCACCGCATCGGAATGTATGAAATGCAAAAGTTTCAGGCTGGAACAGTTGCAGGAATACAGGAGGGCAGGAAAGGAGGAGAGGATTTAATGATGGATTATGAGATTTTTAAAGATGTGGTAACAGAGAAATTTTTATCCTATATGCCAAAAGACTATCAGGGCATGGAGGTAAAGGTTGCGTCAGTGGAAAAGGTCAACCGTAAACTGGACGGGCTGAGCCTGCTGCTGCCGGACAGTGAGCGCATGATTTCCCCCACCATATATATCAATGACATTTATGAAGAATATTTAAGGACGGGGGACTTGCAGGAATCCTTGCAGAATGCAGCAGATGCATTGGACAGGGTGTTTAAGGAGGAACCAGTCCCGCCGCTGGATTTGCGCACGGCAAAGGACAATATCATATTCCAGCTTGTGAATACCGTGCAGAATGAGGATATGCTGAAAGAAATGCCGCACAGGGAGTTTCAGGATTTATCCATTATTTACCGATGGGTGGTAAACGTGGAGGACAAAGGCATTGCAAGCGTGGTAGTCCACAATGGACTGGCAAAGGAACTGGGGATGGATGAAGAACAGTTATTTAAGGCTGCTGCGGAAAACACCAGACGAATACTGCCTCCCGTGGTGCAGACTATGAATGAAGTCATGAGGGATATGTTTGTGGCTGACGGTATGCCGAAAGAACTGGCAGACCTGATGATCGGGGAGCAGGAGCCGGAAAGGACCATGTGGGTTATTTCAAATGAAAGAAAGATAGACGGTGCGGTTTCCATGCTTTATGAGGATAAGCTGCACAATCTGGCAGAGAGTGTGGGGACAGACCTGTATATCCTGCCATCTTCCGTACACGAAGTGATTGCCGTGTCTGTGGAAATGGGAGAACCGGAAGAACTTGCACAGATGGTTGCAGAGATAAACATGGATCAGGTGTCACTGGAAGAGCGGCTTTCCAATCAGGTGTACCACTATGACAAAGACCTGCGGAAAATCACGCTTGCCACCGACACGCCAAACAAGAGACTTGACGGAGTTGTGGCAGAACAGGGGATTGTCTATGAAGCGAAACAGTCCAGATAGGAGGATTGCTGTTATATGGAAGAAATAGCAAAAGAACTGACAGTAAAGGAGCTTTTGGAACTGGTGCAGCGGCAGGAGGGGGAATTTATTATCCGTATTGAGCCGGGAGGGGAGAAAACAAATGCAGGTGCAGGAACAGGAACCCTTTAAACTGGAAGTCGTATCGGTAAGGCTGGTAAAGGATGCGCCCCTGTTTTCAGACCATAAGATCACAAGCCCGCAAGATGCCGTAAAGGTAGTGGGGGATTTTCTGTGTGAAATGGACAGGGAGGTGGTGTGTGTCATCAACCTGAAATCAGACGGAACCCCTATTAACTGTAACATTGTGAGCATAGGCGCAATTAACCAGACCATTGCAGAACCGAGGGAGTTTTTTAAGTCAAGCATTTTATCCAATGCAGCGGGGATGATCATGGTGCATAACCACCCAAGCGGTGAGCTTGTGCCTTCCAGACAGGACGTTTTAATAACACACAGGATTTTAGAATTGACGGAACTTATGGGGATAAGGCTTGCTGACCATGTGATTGTAGGCGGAGACAACAGCCAGTATTTTAGTTTCAGTGAAAAAAAGCTGTTACAGTATCCCTCATTTTCTTTTACTGCGGATTATAATGAACTGGATTTTGGGAAAACGGCAATGGTGGCAGAAAAAGGGAAAGCAAGGTGAGGCGATGGAAGAAAGGAGAAGTTTTACGGCAGAGGAACTTGCGCTTGCAAAGAGCGTTGACTTAACGGCAGTAGCGGCAAGCCTCGGCTACACCGTGAAAAAGATAGGCAGATACCACACCCTGAAAGAAATGGATTCGATACGGATTTACAACCGCACGAACTGGTTCCGGTGGTCAAGGGAACATGAAAGGGGAAACAACGGCGGCTCGCAGATAGATTTCCTGCGTGTCTTTGCAGGAATGGAAGTCAAAGATGCTGTTTTCTGGCTGCTTGATTTTTCCGGATACCGGAGGGATGGGGACTGGGAAAAAAAGAGTGCCAATGTGTATGTGGAAAAAATGGAAGGAAAGCATTCCACGGAAGAAAAGAAAAAGCCGTTTGTACTCCCCGCCCGTGCAAAGAACAATGACTATCTGTATTCGTATCTGACAGGGGACAGGGCGCTTGACAGGCATACAGTGGATTATTTTGTAAGCTGCGGATTGATTTATGAAGAGCGCAGTCATCACAACATTGTCTTTAAAGGGAACGATGTGCAGGGCAAAACACGCTTTGCAAGCATGAGGGGAGTGTTTGACCGGGAAGGGAAACCGTTCAAGTGCGATGTGGCGGGCAATGACAAGAATTACGGGTTTAATATCTGGTATGGAAAAAGCGATGAAGTCATGGTATTTGAAGCACCGATAGACCTGATGAGCTATGTGGAGATCCGTGGGGATTATGAGACAAACAAGGTGGCTCTTGGGATGCTTTCCGACGCTCCGCTTGCCACATTCCTAGAGGAACACCCGAAAGTCAGGAAGATTTCTTTCTGTCTGGACAATGACGGACCGGGCAGGAAAGCGGCAGATGCACTCATGGAAAAATACTACGGGCTGGATTATGAGGTGGAGGACTGTCCGCCGCCAAAGCCTTTCAAGGACTATAACCAGTGGCTTCAGGAAGCGAAAAAATGCCTGTGTGCAGCCACGCCAAAACGGGAAATGGCACGGTAGGGTTGATTGCAAAAAGTGAGTTCATTTTCCAAAAAAGAACTGAAAAAGCACAATCATTCTGCAAAAATGATTGCAAAAAGCACAATCACTGAAAAAGGGCGGAAGGACTGGCGTGGAAGTTCCCGGAAAAAAGAACTTAAAAAGTGCTATCAGAACAGCAAAATGATTGCAAAAAGTGAAATCAAAATAGAAATATCATATCATATTTTAAGTTCACTATATGTATCAGCGGGGTTTTAGGGGCAGTCCCCTAACCAGAGGCATGAGGCGTCTCTCATGCGTATCTGGCAAATTCCTATCGGAATTTGGACTGGGGCGGGAAACAGTGGTTTTGTATCATACGGATAAGGGAAAAACGGATGTGTCACCTGATACAGACTGCGGATTTCTGGGGCATGGGTGCGGAAAAGAAGGTAGAGGAGGTGGAAAATGGAGCAGATACAGGAAGAGGAGAAGCGCATTATTTGGAGCAATCTTAATCTCGACATTGAGGACTGGCGGGAGTTTCTGGAAGAGGAATACCCGGACAGGACAGAGAATGAGTATTATGACCTCATGCGTGAACTGAATGACGGGTATCTGGATGATGAGAGGATGAACCTTGATGTGCAGCTTTCCACGCCAATCCTCGTCTGTGCAGATTTGGGATTATGGAACGGCAGGAAAAGCGGATACCGGATGATTGACAGCGGCAACATCAGTAACTGCCTTGACAGTGGGTTTGAAGATGTGGAATGGTATGTGGACAGGCAGGGCGATCTGCGTTCCACTGCCATACACCATGATGGAAGAAACCATTACCTTTACAGGGCAGTAAGGGAACATGTGCCGGACTGGAAAGTGGAAAGGCTTCAGAACAAGCTGTACGAAGGGACAGCCAGTTATGCGGATATTGAAAATGTGACACGGAGGCTTGGGGATGAAATCGCTGCGGTTTATGGATTCCCCATTCAGGAAGAAATCAGGGAGACAGGGGGAATGACAGATATGGAAGTCATTGACGTTCAGAAAGAGGTGCTTGAGGAAGTAGACCTGTTGGGCAGGAAAGGGTATTTCACGGAGCTGCGTGTGGATAAGGAAACAGTGCCGGAGGGGATGCACTGTTATGAGCTGCGGTATGGTGATGACGACGGTTTTCCAGTGTCCGTGGAGGAAAGCGTCAGGGTAAATTACTTTGGTGCTGTAGTTCTTGCGGAAGAACTGGAACTGGGGGAAGAAAAAGCACTGCAATTCGGTTATGAGGATTTCGGATATACAGGCGAGCAGATGTATCTTGCACAGGTACAGGGCAGACAGCGTGATGCAGAAGGATATGAAGCAATACCGACAGGGGCAGAACTTATAAAGTTCATGGAAGAAAAAGGCATATCTTTTCAAATGAATGAGAAAGAAGCAAATCTGATCTGCGGCTATATGGACGGTCATGGTTATGTAGTCGGTCAAAAGGACGGGCAGCTCTGCCGTGGGGATCTGTGTGCAGAAACAGACAGGACAGTATGGGAAGAAACAACTATAGATGATCTTGTAGATTCTGTGACAGAGTGGAATTATGAGCTTTTGCAGGATGCAAAATCATCTATGGACAATTCGGATAATTTATCGGATTTTGTGTTCCAGCACAGCCGCTACGAGGAGTTATGTGCAGACGAAAAGATACTGGATGCCATGTTTGACAGGACAAAGTATGCAGAACAGATAGAGCATATGGCACAGATGCTTGCAGAACAGTTAATTCAGAGTCTACAGTCAAAGGGGGATATTGACGGGGCGGTAAAGGAACTGGTACAGGGTATAAAGGAACAGCCTGAACAGAAGAAAGGGAGGGCAAGGTAAATGGCGGACAGCATACATTCCGTAAGGAAAACGCTGCGGCTTATGCCGTGTGAGGCAAAAGCGCTTTCGGATAAGGCGGGTGCGGCGGGGATGTGCGAAGCTGATTACCTGCGCCTGCTGATTACACAGAAACCAAATGACTATCCTGAAATCCGTATCCTTTTAAAAGACCTGATTAATGAAGTCAATGCAATCGGGAACAACATCAACCAGATCACAAGGAACTATAATTCAAAGCTGTACCGCACGGAGGACAGGGAGCTTTTGTGTGCTTACATGAAAAAACTCAACATGACCGTAAGGGAGGCGGCGGATAAGATAGGCAGCATGTAAGGAAAGGGGGGAGCTATTTGACGGAAACACAGGAAGAACGCCTGCGTGAAAATTCTCTGAGAGAGAAAGGCTATTTTCTCTATCAGGGCTGTCATTTTAAGCCAGTAAGGAAATTTACGGAAAAAGATGGGGACCTCAATAAAATAGTAAGGCGGCTGAGACGTGAAGATGAACTTGGAATGACAGCGGCAGATTATTATGGGAAACAGAAACACCCATATTCTTATGAAGAATTTTATGCAGCATCCACGGATAAGAAAGCGGATGTTTTCTTTTGTCTTGAGACAATGAAGGAATATGTTCCCTGCACACATGAGATGCAGGAATATGTCATGCAGCCGGAAAAGAAACAGGACAGGGGGAAAATAAGGTAAAGGCGGCGGGGAAGATTGGCGATCAGCAAGATACTTTATATCGGGGACTGTGGTGCCGGGTATGCAGGGAAACATTTAAAACAGGCGCTTGACTATATTACGGTGCCTGAAAAAACAGGCGGCGGGCGTTTTGTGGGTTCCTTAAACTGCCAGCAGGAACAGGTGTATGAGCAGATGCGGCAGACAAAGGAACAGTTTGGAAAGACGGACCAGAGGCAGGGCTACCACCTTATCATATCCTTTGTGGAAGGGGAAGTGGATGCGGACACTGCCTTTGAAGTGATTGGAAAGTTTGCAAAAGAATATCTCGGAAAAGATTATGAGGCGCTGTATGCGGTGCATGACAATACGGACCATATCCACGGTCACATCATCTTTAACAGCGTCAGTTTCCGGGATGGCAGGAAGTATCGCTACAAGAAAGGGGACTGGGCAAAGGAGATACAGCCCATCACGAACCGCCTGTGCGAAGAATACGGGCTTTCCACGATTGAAATATCGGAGGATAGGGCAAAGAAGTCTGAAAACTATAAAGAGTGGAACGATTTCAGGGACGGAAAATTTGTGTGGGCGGACATGATAAAGCGTGACATTGACGCAGCAATCATACAGTCGGCAACCTATGAGTCCTTTTTATCCGTGCTTTCCGATATGGGGTATGGAATCAAGAACGCATATCGTACAGAAGGAAAGTACCTTGCAATCAAGCCTATGGGCATGAGCAGGTTCCGGCGTTGCAGGTCGCTTGGGGAAAATTACACCGAGGAACGCATACGGGAACGGATTGAACAGGAAAACCTTTCTTCCTATAAGAAGATACAGGCGGTGCAGGAGACAAGGATTGTGCGGTGCCGGGTAAAGCGCTATAAAAAGGCGAAAATGTCCGGCATACAGAAACGCTATTTTGCAAGGCTCTACAAAACAGGACTTTTAAAGAAACGCCCGTACAGCAAGGCTTGGCAGTACCGTGACGACATCAGGAAGATGCAGAAACTTCAGGAAGATTACCTTTTCCTTACAAGGCACGATGCCTCCACGGTGGGGGATATAAAGCAGGCGGCATTACAGATGGCGGACAGGAAGAAAGAGACTTCAAGGGAAAAAAGCCGGATATTCAAGGAACGTGCAAGGATGAAACCGCTCTTTGACATTGCGGATGAGCTGGAAGGACTGCAAGAATGTGAAAACTGTTTCCAGCGGGGGGAGAACCTGTTTGAAAAAGAGCATATGCGTTATATGGAGCTGTCGGCACGGCTTGAAAAGGAAGGGTACACGGCAGGGCAGCTTGCGGAATTTAAGGAACATTACCGGAGTGAGATTGCACGGATAAGGGAAAAAGAAAAGGCTGTGGCGAAAGAGGAACGGATCGCCGCCCGTATCCTTGCGGAGATTACGGCAGGGGAAAGGGCAGGAAAACCAGAACCGGAAAAGGGACAGGAAAAGCAAATGGGACGAAAAGAAAAAAGCAGATAAGGCATGGCAGCCGGGAAGGGCTGCTTAATTTTTGCCCAAAACGGGCAGGATTGGAGGTTTTATGCAGGAACGGACGGTGCTTAGCGGCATGGACCTGAAAGCATATCTTGGCAGGTTAAAACAGAACCCGAAGTATACGGAGGAAATCTTAAAACTGATAGAAGATGACCTGCGTTTCGGTCTGACAAAGGAGGAAACAGAGGAATACAGCAGCGGCAGGTACGATTACAGGCAGATGCGTGTGTATTCAAAGTGCCTGCGGAACAATTACAGCAAAGAAGAAAAAGCTGCAATCCTGAAAGAAGGGTTAAGCGGCGAGCAGATGGCGGTTGCGCTGGAATTTTATGAAAAAGGCGTCCCGATGGAAACCATAAGCGGGGTGCTTTCCAGTGCGGAAAACACGGCGTATACCATGAAACGCCTCTTTTCACAGGTTCTAAGCAAGGCAAAAGAGGCAGAACCGACAGGCGGTCAGGATATGGCATATGCAAAGGAGCTTATGGGACAGATCCGTGAAGTGTTGGAGAAAATTTCATGGCAGGAAAAACGCTATGACGCCTTAAATGAGAAGCTCAAAGAGATTGGAACGGCGGGGCAGGATGCACAGGTGCAGGGCAACCTTATCGCACAGCTTTCCGAAAAGGACAGAATGCTGGAAAAGCAGCAGAACGAGCTGAACGAGGCAAGGGTGGCGTCTGTAAAACTGCGTGGGGAGATGGAAGAAATGAGAAAGGAGATGAAAGCGGTGGAGGAACAGCTAAAAAAGGCAAAAAAGGCAGAAGCGGCAGCGCCAAAAGAACCGGAAAAGGAAGAAAAGCCGGAAAAACAGACAGAGGGCAGTGCGCCCGTCTTGCCGGAATCAGCGCTATACCCCGGAATAGAATACCATGCTGCAGTAGTGGATAAAGACGGTAATATTGTCCGGTTTGTCCCGGTGGAGCGCATGGAGAGGAAAGACCGGGGAAGTGCGATGAGTTCCATGTTCTCACGCCTTTTCTTAAAGAAGAAAACGGACATCGTAAAGCTGCTTGCGGAAAAAGACCTTTCGCCGGAACAGCTTGTGCAGATAAGGTGTGCCATTGAAAAGGGGCTGTCAGAGAAGCAGTTGCTTGTGCTGATCAACAGCAAAATCCCGGCGGTGCAGATGGAGGAGATCATAAACATCGCTGTCTATGAAAATAAGATGAAGGAGGGGCAGTAATGGGGCTGATTGCAGTAACAGAAACGGCGGAACTGTTCCGGCAGAAAAATATATCCATGACAGAGAGGGACAAGGAGTTTGTGGTACAGTTTGCTTTCCGGACGAATGACAGGGAACTGACAAACAAGCTGATTGATGAGCTTATGGATGAAGGTGCAGACCGGAATGCCGTATGCAGGAAATACCAGACGCTCACAGGCTTTGTGCCGGACTGGATACAGAGGATTGAAAACCTGCTCATTTCGCTTGAAATGTACCGTGTGCAGGAAGAACAGGCAGTAAAGACCTTATCGGAACTGCTGTCTGCCTGCGGCATTTCCATGAGCGAGGATGAAATCCGGCGGACGGATACCGCACAGATGCAGGAGCGGGTAAAAAAAGAAGCAAGTTTGTAGGAGGTGCAGATATGGATTTTACGCTGCATGACGAATATATCGTAATGGTTACGCTGCCCACGGACAGTAAACGGATAGAAATGGGGATACACCAGAAGAACGGCAGCTTTGCCACATGGGAGGTTGCAGACGGTGAGTACCAGCAAGAGCATTATTTTTCAGACAGGAACAGTGCAACCGAAGATCTGTGCAGCCGCACACTGGATGAACTGCGTCTGAAAAAGCAGATTCAGGAAAAAGAAAAGGGAAGGGGGAGATAGAATGGCGGAAGAAATACAGGAGGCGGTCCAGATTATCCGTGTCGGCTATGACGGGATAGAGATTGCGATGAAAGTATGCGGCGGCACCATAGCGGGGATGAAAAAGGCGCTGGATTTCCTGATTGCGGTCATGGACCATGAGAAAACATTGGGAAAGACAGATATGCGCAGGCTTCTTATGAAAGGCGGGGATTTGCAGGTATTCCAGTTCCCGACGGAGGACAGGGCAAAAGTGGAGAAGATGGCGAAAAAATACGGGCTTCTTTATTCTGTCCTGCCCGACATCAACAAGGCGGATGGCATGAGCGAGATTATCTTCCACACGGAGGCAGTCCCACGGGTGAACATGATGATACAGAAACTAAAATCCGGCAGGATTGCCACGTTTGACGATTACCTGAAAAACGGAGATGAAAAGGAAATGGATAAAGTGCTGTCCTTTTTAAAGGAGCAGAAAAAGGGAAACGAAAATCTCCACACTGAGGAAGCGGCAAGGGCAGGGGAAGCGCTTGACGGGCTGATTGAGAAAGTCGGCAGCTATGCGATGGAGAAAAAGAGCATCAGTGTGGAGGAAGTAAAGGAAAATTTCAGCCTTGAAAACGAACAGGCGGAAAAGGTAGTGGGGCAGCTTGAGCGGATCGGCGTCCTTTCCAAAGAGGAAGGCGGGCAGCGCAAAGTCCTGATGGACAAAGACGTATTTTTAAACCGCATGAAGGGATATCGGGAACTTGCACAGCGTATGCAGGCAGTAGCCGCCGCACAGAATCCTGACCTTGCTGACATTACCATTACAAAGAAACTGATAACGGAGGAAAATGACCATGCCATAAAGACAAGGATACCGGGAACATGGGGCGAAAACGCTCAGTATGTATGGATCAACAAGGATAAGGCAATGGAAATCCATGAGGGCAAGACCATACTGACTTTTCTTGACCGCGACAAGGATTACAAGATTTATTCCGCAGACAACCGGGTAGTTGCAACCATGAAAGGGAAGGAACTGTATGAAGGGCATTATGACAGCGTGGGTGCGGAAGTGCGTAAACGCTATGCAGACGTGGAACGGAAGGCAAAGGAAAAAGAGAATATGCGGAAGAAAAAGCCTGCACCGAAAAAAGCGCCTGCGCCCCCAAAGAGGTAGCCGCCTATGGTACAGAACAAGAAAAAAGTGTCTGTATGGTTCGTCGTACTTGGGGCGGTGATGTGCGCCTATGCGGGTTATCTCTTAAACGGCGCATGGGAGCCGGGAATGGAAATGAACGCCTTTCTGGAGTCTTTCAACCGTGTGTGCGCTGAACCATTCGCAGATTATTATAATGAAACAACCTTAAAAGCGGTAGTGATAGCCTTAATTGTCTATGCTACCGCCCTTTTAATGTATATCACAAGCCAGCGGAATTTCATGCCGGGAAAGGAATTTGGAACGGCAAGGTTTGAATCTCCGCAGATGGCAAACAAGATACTGGCTGACAAGGACGAGAATTTCAACCGTATCCTGAGCCAGAACGTGAAGATGTCATTAAACTTCCGCCGGCTGAAACTCAACGGCAACATTTTAATCTGCGGCGGTTCCGGTGCAGGAAAGACCTTTTATGAGGTAAAGCCGAACCTGATGCAGATGCCGCATAACTGTTCCTTTATCTGTACCGATCCCAAAGGGGAAATCTTACGAAGCTGCGGGGAGATGTTAAAAAACAACGGTTACAGCGTAAAGGTCATAAACCTTCTGGAAATGGAAAAGTCGGACTGTTACAATCCCTTTTCCTATATCCGTGAGGAAACGGACGTGGTGAAGCTGATTACGAACCTTATCAGCAATACCACGCCAAAGGGCGCAACACCCTCCGATCCGTTCTGGGAAAAGGCGGAGGGGCTGTTCTTACAGGCAATCTTTTATTATGTGTGGCTGGAAGAACCGCCTGCAAGGAGGAACTTTGAGACAGTCTTACAGCTTTTGGGTGAGGCGGAAGTGACAGAACAGAATAAACCCTCAAGACTGGATGTGCGCATGAAATTCCTTGAAGAAACGTCAAAGCTCGGCTCGGCGCACCCTGCGGTGAAACAGTACAACAAGTGTATGCGTGGTGCGGGCGATACCGTCCGTTCCATTATCATCAGTGCAAACTCCCGGCTTGCCTTTCTGGAAAACAAACAGGTACTCCGTCTCCTGTCAAGGGATGACTTAGACCTTGCGGAACTTGGTATCGGCGTGAACGGGGACGGGGAGACGAAAACGGCGCTTTTCTGTGTCATTCCGGATTCCGACAAGTCCTACAATTTTATCATCGGAATGCTCTATACACAGATTTTTCAGGAGCTTTACTATCAGGCGGACTTCAACTGCGGCGGGCGGCTCCCGATCCATGTTACCTTCATGCTCGATGAGTTTGCAAATGTCGCACTGCCGGATGATTACTGCTCCCTTCTGTCAACCATGCGGTCCAGGGAGATTTCCAGTATCATCATTATCCAGAATTTCGCCCAGTTAAAGGCGCTTTTCAAGGACACATGGGAAACCATTCCGGGCAACTGCGACACATTTATCTATCTTGGCGGCAATGAGCAGAGTACGCACAAGTATGTCTCGGAACTGCTCGGCAAAGGCACGATTGATAAGAAATCAAGCGGCGAGACAAAGGGCAGGCAGGGAAGTTCAAGCCGTAATTACGACGTTCTTGGCAGGGAGCTTTTCACACCCGACGAAGTGCGGAAACTGGACAATAAGAAGTGCATTATCTTTATCCGTGGCTTTGATCCGATTATGGACAACAAATTCATACCGTTCGGACACCCTGCATTTGACCAGACCGCCGACGGGAAAGGGGAGCCATATGTCCATGTCCCGAACAGCGGGAAAGGCGGGCAGGCACAGTCCTATCAGCTTTTGACGCCAAAGGCGCTTTCCTATTATGAGGGGCTGAAAAAGAAAGGCGAGAATGTCTACATTGACAAAATCGACTATGAGGACTTTGAACTTCTCACGGATGCAGGCATGAAGAAACGCTTCATCAGCATGGAGGAACAGGAACAGAAAGAACAGCTTAACAGGGAACAGGACAATGAACTCATGTATGCACCGGAGGAACCGGAAACAGCGGAGCCGGGAAAGGCGGCAGGGAAAACGGAACAAAAACAGGCTGTGGCAAAAGCGACTGTACCGGAACAGGCGGCAGCGGGGCGCAGGATTGAAGGCGAGGATACCATTATGAACCGTATGGCACAGTGGAAGTATTCCAAAGAGCAGAAAGACGAGCTGCATAAGATGATTGCGCTCGGTATGCCCACAAAGACCATACTGGCGGTATTCTACCCGGAAACAGATGTCATAAAGATGCGTGAGATCAGAAAAACATTCCAGACAGTAAGGCATTCAGAAAATTAGGGGCAGTCCCCATTGGAAAGGCGGTGGTTAAAGCAGCAGCGCATCGGGGAAAGCCCGATTAAACAGTTTTCCGGGGAAAACCCGTTTTGATAGAGCAGTCAATAACAATTTAAAACCAATATGAAAAGGAGATTATTTTTATGCGTAGAACAGAGATTATTTCAGAGACAATGGCAACAGGTACACAGACAGCAGAGGCAAAGGCAGGAAAGAGCAGATTATCAGGAGCAAAAAAGGCAGTGACAGCATTCTGCGGTGCGGCATACCTTGCGGTGGGCGGACTGCCTATGACAGTCTTTGCGACAGGCGGCGGAACAGGTGCGATCACACAGCCGCTTGACAACTTAAAGACGCTTGTGATTGCGGTCATCGGTGCGGTGGGTGTCATTATCCTTGCAAAGAACGTCATGGAATTTGCACAGGCATACCAGCAGCAGGATTCTTCCACGATGAACTCGGCATTAAAGGGTATTGTAGCCGGAATTATGATGGCAGGTATCTCCACGGTTCTTTCTTTCCTCGGTTTCTAAGAAAAAACAGCAGCAGGGGAGGGCGGGGACACTGCCCTTTCCCGGAAAGGAGAGAGGTGAGGATTAAGTGGATATTTTCAAGTTAGGGGAAAAGATACTGGACCTTCTGGAAATGGTGTTTGGTTTCTGGAACAATCAGGTAAGTCTTGTATTTGCCCTGTTGGGGCAGTCCCCGGTGAGTTTTAAGGGCGGCGGTCCGTGGGGGCTGGTGGAGAGTGTGCAGCCTGTATTCGTGGCAGTGGGTTCGTCCCTTGTGGTGCTGTTCTTTGTGATAGGGTTTTGTTCGGAGAGCGTGGACGTGCGTGAAGAGATGCGGTTTGAGGTGATCCTGCGTATGCTGATAAGGCTCGGACTTTCAGAATGGCTTGTGGCAAACAATGTCACTATCATGAAGGCATTCTTCAATACAATCGGGAACCTTGTAAACGCACTGTCGGCGGGGAACTACACAACGCTTACCATTGACAGTACACAGGCACAGATTATTAAGGATTTAGGTTTCGGTGAGGGGCTTATCATGCTGATACTGGCGGCGCTGTTAAGTGTCATTGTCATTATCTGTGGCTTTTTTATGATATACACGGTGTATTTCCGGTTTTTGAAAATCATGGTCATTGTGCCAATCGGTTCCATTGCCTTTTCCACACTGGCAGGCAACCGGAATGTGGCGAATACGGCAAGCACCTATGCCAAATATTTCTTATCCGTTGTGTTTGAAGCGGTCACAATGGCACTGGCAATCATGCTGTGCAATGCGTTTATCAGTGCGGGGCTTCCGTCCTTTACAGGAAGTTACTCGGACTGGGCAAAAACACTGATCTATCTGTGTGAGATGACCTTTACGATTGCCCTTACCGTGGGGAGCGTGAAAGGGGCGCAGTCGCTTACAAGCAAAGCATTAGGATTATAGGAGGGCAGTATGGAAATAAGACCATTAACGCAGGCAGAACAAAAGTATGCCTATGAACAGAGTATGCAGATCCGGGGGCAGACAGGAAGCATTGGCGTCATGCATGGGGGTTATAAGAGTGACAGGGAATTTTATTCGAGATTCTATGACTTAAATGAACGATGGAAAACAGGGGAATTTGAGGAAGGATTGCAAAACTTCCTGAATATCGTAAGTTCTGACAAAGACGGGTTTATGCGAAATCTGGATACGATGCGGGAATATACATCCTGTCATCCGCAAAACGCATTTCCGGCGAAAGAAGGAACAGAGTACGGTTTCCGTGCAGATACAGAAAAGTATGCTTATGTGATGCGCTGCAACCCTGTAAAAGAAAATGACAATGTTGAAATCCACTGTTATGTAAAGGAATGGCTGGATAAGCATATCAGTAATGCAGAGAAAGGCATCCGGTTCATTAACAGCAGATATGATGAACTGTTTCGTATTGAAGATGGCGAAAAAATAGTGATTACGGATACAGGGGGAAAAAAATCAGAGTATGTCTGCCGCTATATTGATGAATACCATACGGAAGTCGGTAACCATCTGTACCATATCTGCCAGTTTGCAGAGATCATGGAGCGGAACGGCTCGGAATATGCACCAGTGGAACCGGAACCAGTACAGACAGAGGAAAAAGAACAGGGGCAGGAAGAAAAAACGGAGGGGACGCTGGAACTGAAAACCCAGTTTGGGACAACGGAAAATGTAACGCTGACAGTCAACACCTATGTGGATAACAACAGCCTTTATGTAGGAATGACAACAGCGGGGGACGGGTTCCCGGAACCTTACGGTGATATAACGGTAAACCTGCTTACCTCTGTACCGCCTTACTGTGCCTTTGTGGATACTAACAATATGCCGGAGCTTGAGGACTTCCTTGTGAAAAACGGGATTGCGGAGTTTACCGGATTGATGCAGCAAAGCGGCTACTGCACTTATCCCCTTTATCTGTTTGATGCGGAAAAGATGCGTGGACTCTGCCCGGACGGGATGGCGGCATATGAGCAGGAAAACGGACTGGATAAGAAACAGGGAAAAAAAGAAAAAAGCAGATAGGAAATAAAAGAGTCCCGCAGGCTGGAAAGGAGACAGTTATGGGCAAAAATGCTGAACCATCCAGTGTAGAGTTTGAAAAACTTGTGAAGAAAATCGGAGAGGATGTTTTTTGGAGAGCAGGTGGTTTTGAAGAGGACGGACGGTGTGGGAATCCCGTGCCGGATATGGGGAATGGCGCACGCAAGCCATGCCGGTCAAATGTTTCAGCAGTGCAGAGAACATTGAAACTTATGGGGTATGATGACCAAATGATAGAAAACATGGGAAAACTGTATCCCATGCAGGAGGAGAGCCGCAAGCCGCAGAAAAAGGAAAAAAGCAGATAGGGAACTTATTCAGGAGGTATAAAGATGGTAATTGAAATCAACAAGGATATAGACCGTTACAAGGAATCGGTTGTCATGGGGCTGACAGCAAAACAGCTTATCTTCTCCGTGGCGTCGGTTGCGGCGGGCGGCGGGATTGTCCTGCTGTTATACCGCTATATCGGTCTTACCCCCAGTGTGTATGTGGCAATCCCGGTTGCCGCACCGATAGCGCTTGGAGGGTTCTATTCATTCAATGGAATGGGGTTCTATGAGTATATGGGAAGAAAGATGCGTATGCTCTTTGCCAACCGCCCGCTTGCCTATGCGTCCACCGAAGGAGAGGAAACAATCCGTGAAATCCGCATGGAAGAGGAAACAGCAAAAAAGGCGGATAAAAAGAAGGACAAAAAGAAAGGCAGCGGGAAAAAGAAAGCAAGTAAAAAAAATAAGAAAGGCAGGAAATGAGAATGAGGAAGAAAACAGTGAAAGTTGTAGCAGGAATCGTTGCAGTTGTAGTGGGAGCCGTTGTCGGTACAGCCATTTACAGGGCAAGACATTAGGGAAAACGTAAAAACAGGAAGGAGGCGTGTGCATGAAAAAGAGAACAGGAAAAATCGTGGCTGCTGTAGCAGCAGTCATCGCAGCCGTAATCGGTGTGACCATGTACAGAGCAAGGCACTAAGAAAAGACAGGGAACAACAATAATGGAATAACTGACCTTTATTGGTCGGAAAGTTCTGGTATCATGCAGCCGGGACTTTCCGGCTGCAATGCCTTATGGCAATGCTGAAAACAGCATAGAAAGGGAGGTCAGATTTGGGCTTATTTGCAGACGGATTCAAGGAGCTGAAAAAAGCAAGCGAACCACTTTACAAGGCTCCGAAATCCATACAACAGACGATTGAGATCATGAAGGTGGCAGAGAACGGCATTTTTGAGGTGGCAAAGAACCGCTTCTCAAAGTGCTACCGTTTTCAGGACATCAATTACACCACTACAAATGAAACAGAGCAGATTGACATTTTTGAGCGGTACTGCAAGTTTTTAAATTCGCTGGATGTGAGTTTTAAAATCACAATCAACAATAAGAACAAGGATATGGAACAGGTCAGGGACTATGTGTTCTTACAGCGGCAGGACGACGGTTATGACGGTTTCCGCAGGATTTACAACGACATCATGGAACAGAAAATCCATGAGGGCAGACAGGGGATAGAGCAGGAGCGCTATCTTACCATTACCATTGAGCGCAAGAATTTTGAGGAGGCGAAAGCACAGTTTGCAACCATTGAAGCGTCGGTGCATAAGGCATTCGGGGAACTTGGCGCTGAGATCGTGCCGCTTTCCGGCAATGAGAGGATTAAAGTGCTGTATGACTATTACCATTTGGGGGATGAAAACAGCTTTGACTTTGACATCAGGGAGGCGAAAAAGGTCGGTGCGGACTTCCGCAATGATTTGTGCAACGGCATGATACAGTTTTACCCTGATTATTTCAAGGACGAAAAGAAATTCTGCCGTGCATTGTTCATCAAGAAATACCCGTCCAGCCTTTCAGACCGTTTCCTGAATGAGATTACAAGCCTTCCGGTACATTCCATTACAAGCATTGATGTAGTGCCTATCCCAAAGGACATGACAACGAAGATTTTACAGAAGAAGTACCTCGGCATTGAGTCGGACATCATCAAGCAGCAGCGTGTGAGGAACAAGAACAACGATTTTTCGTCGGAAATCTCATACAACAAGCGGATCGAGAAAAAAGAGATTGAGGAAATCATGGACGATGTAAGGGAAAATGACCAGTGCCTTTATTATGTGTCCGTGACGATTATCCTTATGGCAGACTCGAAAGAGGAACTTGACAGCATGACGGAGACGGTGGAAACCATAGGCAAGCGCAACTCCGTCACGATAGAGGAACACTATCTGAAGCAGAGGGAGTCTTTAAACACCGCACTGCCGATTGGCGTAAGGCAGGTGGAAACCATGCGTACCATGCTGACACAGAGCCTTGCGGTGCTTATGCCGTTCAACGTGCAGGAGCTGAACGATAAACAGGGCTGCTATTACGGTATCAATCAGGTGTCAAAGAACATCAATATCGGCAACCGCAAAAAGCTGATTAACGGCAACGGTTTTGTGTTCGGCGTTCCCGGTTCGGGCAAGTCGTTCTTCTGTAAAATGGAAATGGGCAACGTGTTCTTATCCGGCAATGATGAGATTATCGTCATCGATCCGATGAATGAATACTTTGACATTGCACAGACTTACGGCGGCACGGTGGTAAATATGTCAACCTATACGGATAACTATGTCAATCCGCTTGACATGGACGTATGGAGTCTTGACCTGAACGACAGCAGGGGCATGATAAGGGAAAAAGGCGAATTTATGCTCGGACTGTGTGAACAGTGCATGGGGGAGAGCCTTAATTCAAGGCAGAAATCCATTATTGACCGCTGTGTGCGCAAGCTCTATATCGAGATTGCAAAAAACAGGGAAAAGTATGTGCCGATCATGTCTGACTTCTACGAGATACTGATGAACCAGCCGGAGGACGAGGCAAGGGATATAGCGTTGTCACTGGAACTGTTTGTCAACGGTTCATTGAATATCTTCAACCACCAGACGAATGTAGATGTGGATAACCGTTTCACGGTGTACGGAATCCGTGATCTGGGTACAGAACTTTCGCCAATTACCATGCTTGTAATGATGGAAAGCATACAGAACCGTATTATTGCAAACGGAAAGAGGGGCATTGCAACATGGCTCTACATTGACGAGTTCCACGTCCTGTTAAACTCGGAGTATTCCGCTAAGTATTTACAGCAGTTATGGAAGAAGGTGCGTAAGCAGGGCGGTCTGTGTACCGGGATCACTCAAAATATCGTTGATTTGCTGCAAAATTATACGGCGACAACCATGCTTGCAAACTCGGAGTTCGTGGCACTCTTGAAGCAGGCGAATACAGACAGTTCCCGCATGGCGGAGGTCATCGGTGTGTCGGAGGCACAGTTGCGCTTTGTAACCAACACATCAAGCGGCATGGGGCTTATGAAGTGCGGAAATGTGGTAATACCTTTTGATAATACCATTGAGAAAGGGACAGACCTCTATAATCTGTATAATACCAATATCCATGAGAAGATTGCAATGGAGAAGAAAAAGAATTGTTGATTTACAATAAATAGTTATACTCTGACAATAGAAAGCTATATTTTACAATAATTAACTATAATAGCGGTTGCGGTGCGATTTTTACAATAATTATTCATACAAATGCACTGGAATTGACAATAAAAAGTTATATCAGTGTAAAACCGCTAAAAAATTTGTTGTGAGAATGGCTCTATATATTGGTTGAAGCATTGCTGTCACATGGAACTTGGTATGTGGCGGCATTTTTATTTGAAAATGCGGCGATTTGTATAACTATTTATTGTCAAAATGGAGAAAGGAGTATGACTTATTATTGTCAAGAAACAAGAATGATGAGCTGCAATAGATAGTCACATTTTGACAATACAGGGTTGAGGACAGGGCTTGCGGCGCTGTCCTTACAGATTGGAGGCTGTTATGGATATTACGAATATAATTCTTGTGACGGAAAACCACAACGGGAGCGAGACAAATTCACTTATGGATTTACTTGCTTTCATTGATTTTGCAGAGAAAGAGAGCTGGCTGTCATTAAAAGAACTTGCGGAGGATATGGCGGTACTTGGAAGGACATGCGGGGGAAAAGAAAAGTGGATGGAGAGTTGTTTTGCGGAGGACACAACACTTTTTGCAAGGTACTGTGCGGATGAAAAGCAACTGGAAGCATTTTTGCAGGGAGGCTATAACACGGATAAGGAATGGAAGTTTGACGAACAGAGATGTTCTGAAATTTGCCTTGACTGCCTGAAAGCGTTGGGCATCAGTACGGATAGAAGGTCAGGACAGGAGTATGGAGCGCCTGGGCAGATGAAGAAGATGGATGAACACCGTTCCCGTCTGCAAAACCAGTTCAGTCTTTTCTATGCGCTGTCCCAGAATGAACTTGCAACTGACAGTATCAAGAGCGAAGCGACAAAGGCAATGTATGAAGAATTTGGAACGGGCAGACGGGAATTATTCCTGAAAAACCTTGAGGGCGGAAAGTACGATCCGTGCTTTGCTCATGGGGAAAAACAGCAGAGAGCAAGGTAATGTTGCGGCATTTAAGCCATATGGTTTAGGTGCTGTTTTTTTGCCCTCAAATGGAGGTGGTACAGATTGAACATTAAAAAAGTGGATGACAAGCCGATGGTGATCCACACAAAGGAAAAGCCAAAACTCAAAATAAAGGGAGCGCCTGAAACAAAAATAAAAGGCAGGAACGTCCTTACAGTCCGTCATGGACCAAAGACTGTCGGATCGTCAACAGAGAAAAGCATTGTTGAAAATGGAAGGATAAAGCTCAAAAAAAGTTCTGTCCATGCTGTGGATAAAAGAAAAACAGGTCAGACCAAAACGGCTGCTGACGGCATGGGGTACAAAGGCAGAAGCAACGCTGTGCAGGACAGGAAAGAGGGCAGGACTGTATATGCACCGGGCAGAAGTGACAGCGGAAACGTGCAGGACAGAAAAGCGGGGAGAGCCGCACCGGGCAGAAATGGCAGCGTAAATGTGCAGGACAGAAAAGGGAATGCCACCGTACAGGACAGGGGCGCATATGGGACAGTACAAAGCAGAAAAGAAAGCATGGCTGTACAGGACAGGCAGTATGGCAGGACAGAACAAGGCGCAAATGCAGGTACAGATACACGGGGCAGACAGGGAAAAGAGCAGGAAGTCCGGCAGTCCGTGAACCGTGAAAACCGTATGTACTCACAATATCGTAAGACAAAGGCACAAAAAGAGGCGGCAGCCAAAAAGAAGCCTGCTGTACCTCCTGCTGTTGTTTCGGTGGCGGCTAAAACCACATTAGATGAGATGGAAGGCGGCAGCGAGGTTTATGAGGCATATATGGCGGCTGACACGCTGGCGAAGCCTGCCACAAATGCCGCCCGTGCGGGCAGGAATCTGTACCGTTCACAAGTGGCTAAAGCAAAAGCGCAGAAGATTAAGAAAAAGAAGTCCGGCAGCCGTATCAGGGAGAAAGCCATAAAAGAAAGTGCGGTAAAAACAGCAAGGAAAACCGCACAGACAGCAGCAAAGGAAACTGCCAAAGAGACAGGAAAGAAAGTTGCGAAAGAAACATCAAAAGCTGCGGCAAAAACGGCGGCAGCTACGGCAGGCACAGGAGCGGGCGGCGTACTTGCCGGAATTGCGGCGGGTGAGGCTGTCGGGATTGCTATGGATAAACGTGATGTAAAAAATTCCACAAGGAACCGTATGATAAAGCTGTTTGTGGCAAAAATGCGGCAGGAAGAAAATCAGGACAATATCGGGAAAGCCTTAAAGGACATTGTATTAATGCGCTTTTCCATGATGGCAAAGTATATCGTGCGGTATGTGGGGCTGTTCCTGCTTTCGCTTTTTGCAATCGTGGCGATTATTGCACTTCCGGTTATTGCAGTCATAGCGATTATTTACAATTCGCCGTTTGCAATCTTCTTCCCGTCCATATCATCGGGGGAAACGACACAGGAAGTCCTGTCGGCATATGTATCGGAATTTAATGATGCGGTCAATGCGGAACTAGCGGACCATGACGGGTATGACACAAGTGAAAAAATCTATGTCAATTATGAGGGTTCCGGCACACCGGATAATTTCTGTGACATACTCATGGTCTACATGGTAAAGCATGGGGACGGCGACACAGCAACGGATATGACGGATAAGGCAAAGCAGAACTTAAAGGCTGTCTTTGACGATATGTGCAGCTATACCATCACCAGCAGGACAGACACGGAAACAGACGAGGAAGGCAACACGACAACCACGACGGTCAAGGAAGTCAACGTGGAACTGAAATCATGCTATGACATGGTTTCCATATACGGATTTAATGACAAGGAGCAGGAAGTCCTTGCACAGCTTATGAACCCGGAATACCTTGCAATGCTCGGCTATACTGGCGGCGGAGGGGGCGGCGATCCGGGAGAAGGCATTTCGCCTGAACAGTATCAGGCAATCGTGGATGCCATATCAGATGAAAATGGAAGGAAAGTCGTGGCATTTGCGCTGTCAAAAGTGGGTTATCCATACAGTCAGGCTTACCGTGACAGCGGGAATTATTATGATTGCAGCTCCCTTGCCTACTATGCGTGGCGCAGTGCGGGGGTAAGTATCATGTACGAGGGTTCCAATACGGCGGCAAGTGAGGGAAAGCTGTGCTATGATAACAACCTGCTTGTGAACTATGATGAGATGCAGCCGGGGGACCTGATTTTTTACAGTTATGACAGAAACGGGCGCTTTATGAACATTACACATGTAGCAATCTATGTAGGAAACGGAAAAGTGGTGGAGGCGGCAAACACAAGGCTTGGGGTAGTATACAGACCAGTGCAGGGGCGTTCTTCCATAGTGTTCATTGGCAGACCTAGATAGGCGGTGTATATGGCAAAAAAGAAAGAAACAGAGAACCTTGCGGAAGAACTTGCAAAATCCTTTGAACGGTGGGAACACCTGAGAGAATATGGCGGCAGTGATCCGTCCTATGCGGATGGCACGAACATGAACCTTGTAAGGAACCATATCATGTACTATAAAAACAAGATGGTTGAGCAATACGGCACGGATTACGAAAAATACCCGGAAATTTTCTACCGGGAAGTGCCGCCAAAAGTAAGCGAAAATTATATGGCAAGGGCAGGGGAGATAAAAGACGGTGCGGCGCAGGCTTTGGAATATTATATTTCCGATCCCAATTTTTTCTATCTTCTTGCAAACAAGGATGTTCTGACGGAAAAAGAGGCGAAGCAGATAAGCCTGCATAACGTGCTTGGGTATGCCTCCGGGCTTGCAAGAGCCATAAAAGACGGGGATCTGATTACAATGCGCCGACATGCAGGCAGACCGGAGGGTTATCTGGAATCCTTTGCCCAGTGCGCCACACGGATGATGAATATCATAAATGACAGGAAAAAAGAGCCAGAACAGGTACAGGGAGACGGACAGCTTTCTTTGTTCCAGTTTGGCATGGAGACAGGGCAGCGCCGATAAGCGCTGTCTTTTTATGCGGATAAAAGGAGGAAAGCATGAAATTAGAAGATATGATTATGGTGGTGGAAAACCGGAAAGGGACGGAAACCAACTATCTGTTGAACCTTACAGATTATATGGAGGCAGCATTAAAGCTGTGGGGAGAACATGCAGAGGATATGGCAGGAGCCATAGGCACACTGTATGGAACAAAAGAAGGCAGGAAAGATTGGAGTGATCTGTATTTTGCGGCAAACAAGAGTATCCATGCGTCATTTTGTGGGAGTGAGCCGCAGTTAAGGGAGTTCCTTTCAGGACGATTTAATGATGGCGAATGGTCTTTTGATGCGGAACGCTGCTCTAAGGACTGTCTTGACGTTCTGCGGATATACAACATGAAGCCGGACGGACATTCGCTGTTCCCTTACCTGCATTATGAGCCTGTGGAGCATACTTTCCATGCCGGGGAGGTGCTTCATAACATGAACGGGAATGACTACCGTGTGCTTGCAGCGTTAAGCCCACAAAATCTGCTGTTAATGAGCATGAGGGACAGCCAGATTATAGTGGGGAATGGTGTCCGGTTTTATGAGAGATACCCAAAAGGGGAACGTCCCGACAGTGACAGCATGGTAACAGGCATAGAGTGGGATCATGGCGTTTATTTAGGGAATGACATTACAAGGATTGACTTTGACATTCTCAAACAGGAGTATGGAGAGCCTGACAGGGTGGAGAATGTTTCAGACCTGCGGGATAAGATACGGAAGGATTTCTGGATGCAGAAGAATGTGGAGCAGAAAGAGGGACTGCCGGAGAGGGTAAGAAATGCAGCAAGGGATTGTCTTGAAAACACTTTTGGGACAAGTGAGCCGGACGTGTTCGATAAAATGCTTGACAGGGGAATGTATGACGGAATGTATCATGCGAAAGAAGAACAGAAAAAAATATCGGGACAAGCACGCTGAAAAGGGGGAAATCATATGGAAAAAATATCAGGAAAAGAAACAGTTAGAAACATGGAGCATCTGGTAAAGCTGCTTCATAAGGAGTGGGAGCGTTCCGGCAGGACAAAGGCGGAAGTATCCATAGATAATGCGGATGTAATGACAGTTGAATCAAGGCTTGCGGAGGAAATACAGGCAAGACAGGGGCAGCTTGAAGCACAGGAAATGCCCTTTAAGGAGTGCATGGAGCTTTCCAAAGAGAACTTTGTACTCCTGCGTCTGGCAAAGAAGATAAAGAAAGCAGCGGACAGGTCAGAGCGCCGGGAAAATGCCGTTTCCTTTACCGTGGAGATGGATAAGGAAGAATACAAGCTGTTTTCCACACTGATCAAGGTACAGGAGGCATAGTTTTATTGGGAAAGAAATATAACATCATTTATGCTGATCCGCCGTGGCAGTATAAGGTATATTCTAAAAAGGGGGAGGGGAGAAGCGCAGAAAATCATTATCATACAATGAACATTGAGGATATACGGTCATTGCCTGTTGGAAGAATAGCCGATGACGACTGTATCCTTTTTTTGTGGATCACTTTCCCCTGTTTAATTGAAGGAATATCTGTCATGGAGGCATGGGGATTTACCTATAAGACCTGCGGGTTCAACTGGGTAAAACGGAATAAAAAAGCAGACACGTTCTTTATGGGACTCGGTTTCTGGACACGTTCCAATTCGGAAATCTGTATTCTCGGTACAAAAGGCAGACCAAAGAGGGTATCAAAAGCTGTGCCGCAGGTGTGCGATGCAAGGATTATGGAGCACAGCAAAAAGCCGGACGAGATACGGGAGCGGATTGTGGAACTGTGCGGGGATTTACCACGGATAGAACTGTTTGCAAGGCAGAGATACGAAGGATGGGACTGTCTAGGCGATGAAATAGACGGAAGGGATATAAGGGAGGCAATACTTGATGTTTAGCGCAAAAAGAAAATATAACATCATTTATGCTGATCCGCCGTGGAAATATGACCGGAAAGTTGGACAGGGGGTTGCAGAGGACCATTACCACACAATGAGTATAGAAGATATATGTTCGCTGCCTGTCGGGGCAATTGCCGCTGATGACTGTGTGCTTTTTTTGTGGGTGACTTTTCCGTTCCTTACAGAAGGGCTTTTGGTTATGGAGCGGTGGGGGTTCAGTTATCAGACCTGTGGATTTAACTGGGTAAGAAGGAATAAAAAGGCAGATACCTTTTATTTCGGACTCGGTTTCTGGACACGTTCCTGTTCGGAAATCTGTATCCTCGGCACAAAAGGCAGACCAGAGAGGGTTTCCATAAATGTACCGCAGGTGTGCGATGCAAGGATCATGGAACACAGCAAAAAGCCGGATGAAATACGGGAGCGGATTGTGGAACTGTGCGGGGATTTACCACGGATAGAACTGTTTGCAAGGCAGAGATACGAAGGATGGGACTGTCTTGGGGACGAGATAGACGGAAAAGATATCAGGCAATCAATATTGGAGGTATAAAGTATGACATTTGATGATATAAAGGCAAGTGAGATCAGGGAGAAGATTTTCCCTATGGTACTGGAAGAAGCGTGCAGACAGTGGTGCGAGTTCCTGCCGGATGCACCGGAACGTGCAGACGGGGAGGGGTTTGCAGAGTTCTTCTATGAAATTTTTCAGGAAAAGGAACTGGAATATGCAAGACAGATATATGAAATGGAGGAACAGGAGGCAGTAAAAACGCCAAAGGAGAAAAACAGATAAAGGGGGCTGTATATGAGCGCAGACACTAAGACATCAAAGCTGTATGATGCTGCCATAGATGAAGTGACCGGAAACGGACGGGCATGGAAGAGCATATGCAGGCTTACGGGGCAGCTCTACCGCTATGAGTTTGACAATATCCTTATGGTCTATATGCAGAGACCGGGGGCAAAGTTGATTGCAGACTTCGACACATGGAAAAAGGTAGGGCGGTATGTAAGGCGTGGCAGCAAGGGTATCGCAATCTTCCCGTCAAGAGCCTTAAAACCGGAAATGCGGTATGTTTTCGACATATCCGATACCGGGGGCAGGAAAAGCCGCCTGACATGGGAGCTTGATAAGAACACCATGAAAGCCTACTCTGCGTGGTTACGGGACAAAGAGGGCATTGTTCCGAGGGAAAAAGAGGGGACTGTCCTGCCGGAAGGAAAAGAATCTGATAAATCTTTCCTAAAAGACTTTACAGAAAGCAGAATCGGAGTCATAATGGACTCAGAATTTAGTGAGCGTATCACTGAGTTCACGAATTTGGCAGGAAACAAACAGATAACAGAAAATGGCAGAGTGCAAGAGATTACGGCAGTAGAAGCGTTAAAAAGAAGCGTCATGTATGCGGTATTTACAAGATGCGGCTTTGATCTTCCCACTGAAAAACAGGATTTCTCCTTTATTACCGCATTTACGAAAGAGGAGGAAGTCTACCGTTTAGGATCTCTGCTCAGCGATATATCCTGTGAAGTGCTGAGAGGCATAGCAAATGATTTGAAGCAGATGGAAGAAAGGAGTATTGCAAATGGCAGAGATAACAATGACGTATCACGAGGGAGCGGACGGGATGCTGTACCCGCTGCTTACGGCACCGGAGGAAACGGTGAGCATGACAAACTTGGGGAAATTCGCAGTGAGGGCGATGGAGTACCTGAAAGAGAACCACAACGACAGATACCGGACATTAAAGAGGTTCGGGAAACTGGCGGAGAAGATGCAGGAAGTGGAGAACGAGGCGAACCGGATGATGGACGAACTGGAGAACAGCTACCTGAAAAACAACCCGCCGGGGGACAGAAACTCGACAATGGAGATGTGGCAGCTACGCCAGCAGGCGAGGATGCAGGCAGAAGAAATCGTGATGAAGGAAGTAGTGATGAAGTTCCATTAGGGGACAGTGAGCAGCAGGATATAAGGAAGGCAGAACTTAACCGGGAAATTGAGCAGGAACTGAATGAAATCAATTCTTTAGGAAGTTCTGACACACAGAAAGGAAGCTATGAACAGGCTTCCTTTTTTGTTGCCCAAAACGGGGATATGACACTGCCCAGTGAATATTCCTACCAGAAGCCGGAACAGGTGCTTACCGTGCCGCATGAATATGTGAAAGAGGCGCTTATGCGGGGCAGCGGGTTTGAACATGGTAAAAGGCGTATCTATGCAATGTTTCAGGATATTTCCGATCCGGGTGAACGTGTAAAGGCAATCCGTAAGGAATACGGACAGGGCGGTGCAGGCTGGCCCCTTGAGGGGGACGGGCTGCACGGGTATGACTCGTTTCATGCAAAGGGATTCCGGTTTGAGTGGCGTGAGGGCGGAATCGAAAAAGAAAGCTATATGAACTGGAAAGCCATAGAGCGTGAACTGGGTGCGCTGATAATGACAGGGGAATATTATACCCCGCCAAAGGCATTTGATCCTGACAAAGTATCGGCGGCTGTGTGGCAGGAGGCTATGGATGAGTTTTTCCAGAAGAGTTTCTGGAGTCCGGTCCCAAACATGCTGATTTATGAGGTGTTCACAAAAGAGCTGCCCATGAGTGACAAGGTACAGTTTATTGAAAGGATGCTCGGCAAAAATATTTACGCTGCAGGCATAGATAATCATTTTGAAAACCGTTACGGCAGATGTGACATAGAGCAGACAAAAGAAGGCATTTCCATTGAATATTACGACGGGGAAGGCACGAAATGGAAAACGGAGCTTGACTGGTGGGACTGTGCGGCTTATGTGGAAAGCATGATTGCTGACGGTGTATATCAGACCTATGCGCCTTATTCTGAAATTGACCGTGTGATGGAAGAACGCCCGAATGTATCATGGATAAAGACTTATAAAGAAGAGGCAGATAAGTTTCTTTCGGAAGATGCAGGACAGCATCAGCAGAACCGCATAAACACCCTGCAAATGGTTTTTGCACAGACAGGCATACAGGAGCAGATGGAAGTTTCATGGGACGATGCCTATGATGAGGTCATTGCAAGCAACGGGGAAAACGTATGGCATGGCAGGCAGCTCTATGACTATCTGTTTGATGAAGTGCTTGTGTTTGACAGACCACACAGGGATAACAGGATTCCATATGATGTGATGGGACAGCTTGAACACGACAGGTATTCAAGCCATAACCCGGACAAGGATAAATTTATCCACCGGAAAACCTTTGACACAGTGGAGCTTACCGCCGAAGAATCAGAAAAGCAGGAGGAAAACCTGTGGCTGGAACCGTTAAAGGCATATTTCAACGAAGAAATCCAGTATATCTCCGTAAAGACACTGATCTATGACATTTTTACCACAAACATGAATATGGAGAGCAAAGCCGGATTCCTTGCAAATGTATATGGGGAACAGCGGGAAGGCTTCTTTATGTCGGAATATACAGACAATTCCTATGGAAAATGCAAAATCAGCAGGGATAATGGCGGCATTGAAATCTCCTATCCACGGGCGGATGGCACAAAAGGGGAAAAGCGTGTGGATTACCGTTACTGTGCTGACCTGATCCTTCACATGATAGAGGAAAATGATTATCTGACAGAAGGGATATTTGAGCGTTTCAAAGAAGCCCCAAAAGCGTTTGCCGCCATGCCGTGGTTCATGGAGATTTACCATGAGTACAAGGAGCGTATGCGGCAGGAGCCGGATTTTGAGGCAGTCAGTATTGACGGACAGGCGGAGGAAATACAGAAAGGGCAGGAACCAGAGCAGCAGGAAGTTACGGAAGAAATACCGGAAACGCAACAGACAGCGGAAAACGTGCAGGAAGAAACACCTGTAATACAACAGGAAAATGGACAGGCAGATACACCTAAAATGACGGAAACGGCAGAACGTGTGGAGGGGGACATTATCAATTCTGACGGGAGTGTGGCAAAGCCCGCTGCGGGCAGTCTGTTCCCGGAGGCGCTGCGGCAGGTGGAGGCAATGGATGAGGATCTGCGTGACGCACTGGAAATCTATCTGACAAAATGTTCCGCAGTCACGCCATATCAGCCGTTTTTGCAGATGGTGTCGGAAAGCAGCCTGACAAAAGAGGATAAGCTGTATTTTCTGAACCGCACCATAAACCACATGGAGGACAAGGAACAGACAAAGGCATATCATAACAATGCTTACGGTCTGGTTGAGTATGTGCAGAGCAGGGACTCCTTTGTAGTAGACCTCAAGACACGGGACGGGGAGCGGAAAAAACTTTCTGCAACCTATGAACAGCTTTATTCCATTATGGAATACCTGATCCGGGCAAAATCATTTGTCATACAACGGCGCATAAATGAGTATGCGGCGGAATATGCCAGAACGCCTTATGAGAAAAAATCCGATTTAGAAAAACAGTTTGAGGATAAAGTGAAAGCCCTCACAAGCAGGCAACGCAAAGGGAATTTCCATTTTGAGGACGAAGAACTTCCCAAAGGCGGGCAGAAAACAAGATACCAGTGGAACGTGGAGGCAATCCGGCTGTTAAAGCAGATAGAACATGAGGGCAGGAACGCCACACCGGAGGAACAAAAGACACTTGCCCGTTATGTAGGGTGGGGCGGCATACCGCAGGCATTTGATGAAAGGAATGAGGGCTGGCAGAAAGAGTATGCGGAGCTGAAAGAACTCCTTTCCACGCCGGAATATGAGGATGCAAGGGAAACAGTCAATACGGCATTTTATACTTCCCCCGTCATCACGCAGGCAGTTTATGACGCACTGGAAAAATTCGGGTTTCAAAAAGGCAGCATTTTAGAGCCGGCGCTTGGCGTCGGTCATTTTTTTGGGACGCTGCCGGAATCCATGCAGGAGAGCAGGCTTTATGGCGTGGAAAAGGATGACATCAGCGGACGGATCGCAAAGCTGCTATACCCCAAAGCACAGATAAAGGTAAAAGGATTTGAGGAAACACAGTACCCTGACAATTTTTTCGATGTTGCGGTGGGCAACGTGCCTTTCGGGGATTACAAGCTCTATGATGCAAAATATGCAAAGCACAATTTCCGTATCCATGATTACTTTTTTGCAAAGACACTGGATAAGGTCAGACCGGGCGGCATTGTGGCATTCATCACAAGCAAGGGAACACTTGACAAGGCAAACCCTTCAGTAAGGAAATACATTGCGGAACGGGCGGAGCTGCTCGGCGCAATCCGCCTTCCCAGTAGCGCCTTTAAGGACAGTGCGGGAACCGATGTCACAAGCGACATCATATTCCTGCAAAAGCGGGAACGGAAGATTGTATCGGAGCCGGACTGGGTGCATCTTGGCAGGACGGAAAACGGCATTGCGGTAAACTCCTATTTTGTGGAGCATCCGGAGATGATGCTCGGAACAATGGAATATGACACCCGCATGTTTGGGAACGGCAGCAAATACACAAGCTGCGTCAACCATGATGAAAATTTCGACTTAAAAGACGCACTGAAAACGGCAGTAGGGCAGATTTCCGGCAGGATTACCGATGTGGCGGAACTTGCAGGGGATGAGGAAAAGACAGAGGACATCATTGAGGCTGATCCCGATGTGAAGAATTACACCTATACCTTTGTGGACGGAAAACTCTATTACCGTGAAAACTCCGTAATGTACCGCAAGGAAGTGTCGGCAACGGCGGAGGAACGCATACGGAACATGGATGAAATCCGCACAATCACAAGACAGCTTATCTTTATCCAGACGGAAGGGTGCAGCAGCGAGGAATTAGCTTCACAGCAGAAACTTCTCAATGACAAATACGATTCTTATGTAAAAAAATATGGACCGCTGACCGGGCGGGGGAACCAGCAGGCATTCCGTGACGATGCGGATTATCCGCTGTTATGTTCCCTTGAAGTCGTGGACGAAGATGGGAGGGTAGAAAAAGCGGATATGTTCTATAAACAGACAATCCGTGCAAAGATTCAGGTGGAGCGTGTGGAGACAGCGGTTGAGGCGCTGAATGTATCCGTTAATGAGTTTGGGACGGTCAATATCCCGTTTATGCTGAGCATTTATGAACCCGACATCAGTAATGAGATGGAGAGCCTGCCGGAAGGCAGCACACTCTCACCGGATGCGGAGGCGGAAATAAAAAGGTCGGTACTTCTGAAAGACTTGGAAGGGCTTGTGTATCTGGAACCTACGGAATACAACCCCGACAACCTGAACATGGGATGGAAAACAGCAGATGAATACCTGTCCGGCAACGTGCGTGACAAGTTGAGGATTGCGGAGGCTTACCAGAAAGAGAACCCGGAGCTGTTCGGTGCAAATGTGGAGGCGCTGAAAAGTGTGCAGCCGGAGCGACTTGATGCATCGGAAATCGACGTGCGCATCGGAACCACATGGATTGAGCCGCAGGATTATGAGCAGTTCATCTATGAGCTTCTGAAAACACCGCCCAGGGCAAGGGCAGTACGGACACAGTACACAAATTCAGGAATACAGTTAAAGCTCAACACTTACAACATGAACTGGTTCATTGAAAGAAAAAGCATGGACAACAGTTCCATTGCGGCAACGGAGACTTACGGCACAAAGCGGATCGACGCCTATTCCATTTTTGAGGAAACCTTAAACCTGCGTACCGTTACCGTCCGGGACAGGATCGACGACGGTGATGGCAAATACCACTATGAGGTCAATAAAAAGGAAACCATGCTTGCAAGAGAAAAGCAGAACCAGATGAAGGAGGCTTTCAAAAGCTGGATATTCAAAGATCCGGAGCGGCGGCAGAAATATGTTGATTATTACAATGAGACATTCAACAATATCCGACTGCGGGAATATGACGGTTCGCACCTGACATTCCCCGGCATGAACCCGGAGATTAAGCTGCGTGACCACCAGAAAAATGCAATCGCAAGAGTCCTTCTCGGCGGGAACACCCTGCTGGCGCATTGTGTAGGGGCAGGAAAAACTTTTACGATGATGGCGGCGTGTATGGAACAGCGGCGGCTTGGTCTTGCCAATAAGAACGTCATTGTGGTTCCGAAGTCCATCGTGGGGCAGACAGCAGGGGAGTTCATGCGGCTTTACCCGTCCGCAAATATCCTTGTGGCAACGGAACGTGACTTTGAAAAAAGCCGCAGGAAACAGTTTGTATCCCGTATCGCAACCGGGGATTATGACTGTATCATCATGTCGCACTCGCAGTTTGAGAAGATACCAATCTCAAAAGAGCGGAAAGAGCGTATGCTGCAGGCACAGATACAGGAAATTTCTTATGCGATTGATGAAATCAAGGCGGAAAAGGGGGAGCAGTGGACCATCAAGCAGATGGAGGCACAGAAGAAAAAACTGGAAGAGCAGTTAAAGGAACTGACCGATGAAAGCCGAAAAGATGACCTGATTACCTTTGAGGAACTGGGCATAGATTCCGTCATGGTGGACGAGGCGCACCATTTTAAAAATTTGTCGATTTTCTCCAAAATCAACAATGTTTCGGGCATATCCAGTACAGGCTCAAAAAAGGCAATGGATATGTACCTGAAATGCCAGTATCTTGATGAAATCAATGACGGCAGGGGCATCGTGTTCGCAACCGGAACGCCTGTGAGCAATACCATGTGTGAGCTGTATGTGATGCAGCTTTATTTACAGAAAAGGACACTGGAACGGATGGGTATTTACCATTTTGATTCATGGGCGTCAAACTTCGGGGAAGTGACAACCGCACTGGAACTGACTGTTGAAGGCAGCGGTTTCCGCTTCAAGAGCCGTTTCAACAAGTTTACAAACGTGCCGGAGCTTATGACCTCATTCCGTGAGGTGGCAGACGTGCAGACTCCCGATATGCTAAACCTTCCAGTACCCGCATTAAGGAGTGGCAAGCCGATCATCGTGGAGAGCGAGCCGGACTGGTATGTGAAACAGGTCATGGAGGAATTTGCGAAACGTGCGGAGGCAATTCATGGGGGCGGCGTTGATCCGAAAGAGGACAATTTCCTAAAAATAACGGGAGAAGCAAGGCTTTTAGGGACGGACGCAAGACTTCTGGAACTTCATGCGCCGGACAACCCGGACGGGAAACTGAATAAGGTAGCAGCAAACGTGGCAGCCGAATATTTTGCCGGAAACAAGGACGGTAAGATCGGCTGCCAGCTTATTTTCTCTGACATCGGCACACCAAAAACGGCATGGACGCCTGACTGGGCGGAGCGCATCAAAAACGGCGGTCAGTTTGACATTTACAATTACCTGAAAACCGAACTGGTAAAACAGGGAATCCCGGCAGAGGAAATCGCTTTTATACACGACGCAAAGACCGATGCACAACGGGAGGCGCTTTTCAGGGATATGCGGAGCGGCAAAAAGAAGATACTGATCGGTTCAACGGACCAGTGCGGAACGGGTGTAAACGTGCAGGCGCACATTACGGCGATGCACCATGTAGACTGCCCGTGGAAGCCCTCCTGCATAGAGCAGCGGGAAGGGCGTGGTGTAAGGCAGGGCAACGAGAATGACGAGGTGGCAATCTACCGCTATGTTACAAAAGGAACCTTTGACGCTTATTCCTGGGTGCGACGTGAAGTCGCTTAATTTAACTGTTTGGCGGACTATCCGA
>CAQBGY010000001.1 GCA_948759685.1 uncultured Eubacterium sp. | reverse complement strand
CAATTACATTATTCATGTCAAGAATAACAATGTTATCTCATTTTCTGCGTCTAACAAAATATTAAATCTGGGAGACGATAATACCAAACAAATTAACCTGCAAACCAGTATTTATGATAATGATGGTGAATATGAAATGATTTCAAAATTTGGTTCTGCATATTTCCCAGAATCATTTAAGGCAGGGCACAATTTAGGGAATATATTGATTGAAACATACAAAAAATCGTCTGAAGATTCTGGTGTTATATTCAGGCGTTATATTAGATTAAAATCAGAAGATGGACCAGGCTTTTATAGTGATGGTGATAGCGTATTTTTTGAAGCTCCATTTAAATATAATAAAGTAGCTGATGACGATACAGTACAAATCTCTGAAATAATAAAATCATCATTTGGCTATGTAGAATCGTTAAGTTTATATGCCCCATTAAATCGAAAATCATCCAGCTTAATGTTTTCTACAGATGCTGATTTTTTTGTTTTTGACAAACCGATTGAAGGAAAAAAATCAATTGGAATAGCAGATTCTAAAACCCGTCTCCTCCCCAACGAGCTATTCTTTGATGATTCAATCTATTGGTTGGCTTTAGATAATGGAGTTAAGCACTATGGTAATGCCTATTTTGTCAACGACATAGGTTCTGTCACTTTTTCCAGTGGTTTTGCCGGAAATGGCTGGGGCATCATTCAAAACAAATTGACCGGCAACATCAGTGCAACATTTGATGATCTGACAATTCGTAAAAAAATGAGAATATATGAATTGGAAGTGCAAAAGCAATCAGTGACTAACGGGTCTTGGTGGGTCAGCGATGCCTGTTCTGGAGACTTAGTAGAAGAAATATCATAATGTCTGTATATAAATATAAGAAATATAAAATTTCTCTCCAGTCCGATTCTAAAAAGACACAAGGATTACGGACTGGGGATATAGTTAGAAGACAATATTTTGATGGAAAGAATCTTATTTATTCGTTAATGTGTGTATTGGATTATGGAATAGATAATACTGTAGATCCTAATACAAATGATATTGTCGAAAAACAGTATTTCATCGGAGCACTGTTAGAAGGCGATGTGCCCAAAACAGAAGAAATCTTAGACTTTGCCAGAATTACCAATCTGTTTGATATAAATAGATCTGGAGCCATATATTTAACTGGGTCTGACGATAATGCCCCATATATGGATGTGATTGACGGTATTGGACGTAATGAGAGTTTGTGTTGGCCTTTAAATATTGCAACTCCTGATTATGAAGATTCCGAATCACAATATATAGTACGAGGAACAGAAGCAGTAACCACTGATTACATATTATCAGAAGCGGACAATAATCGCATTTGTCATTTTAAAAGGAATGACGCTATATATTACGGTTTCATTGGTCTGCAACAAGATTTCTACAAATATGTTCAAAACCCCAACCGCGTTCTTATTTCATATAAGATCAAAGCCAATAAAGCTGTCAATTGTAAAGTTTCATTAGAATACCAAGATGGAACAAGAACAGATGGAGAAGAAACCACTTCTATTACAACAGATTGGCAATATAAGTTGCACACAATAACTGTCGATTATTCTGGACGTTATTTGCGAACAGTAAAACTGGATTTAAGTGAGATGTCTCCTTCAGATGAAGTTTGGGTGTCGGATTTCAATATCATCTTACTGTCTAGTGTTGCTAACTTTGGCGATGCCAGTAAAATACGTGTTGGCAAATTGAATGGAATAACAGATCCGGTATTTGGTCAATTAGAAGGATATGGAGGTTACTTACAGAAACTTTTTGCTTCAAAATCTGCTCATATTTCTGGAACATTAACTGCTGGTGATGAGAATGGTTTTGCTGCAACTTTTTATGCCGGAAAAATTCATAGGAATGTATTCGTTAATTCTTTAGATGTTAATTTTACATCTGCAATTACTATTGACACTCAAATAGAAAACCCTACTGGAATCGGCAATGTATATAGTGCCTCTAAAATCATAAGCATGATAGCCCAATCTGAAGAGTGGTTCGCGCAACATATCGGGAAAAAATATACATTCTCTTTTTGGATATATGCGGGGCAAGCATGTCAATTATCTATTTTACAAAATGATAAAGCAATAGGAACCGTTCAAATACCTATTGCTGATACGAATATATGGTCTCGTAAAAAGGTAACATTTGAATTACAAGCTCCGAAACAGGCAGAAGAAGCATTGGTTCTATCCATTGTCCCAACTTTTGATACCTCTGATAATGCAGGAGAATCAATATTTTATTTTTCTTCACCACAATTAGAGGCAGGAGAACTAGTCACACAATACCAACCTACTGACACTATACTTAATTACACAGAGGATTATGGAGCTTGGTTTAATCGTGGTGGCATTGGTGGGACCATCCAGAACCCATTGCTTCAATTAAATTTTGACGGAGAAGGCAGTATTGGTACTCGTAGTAATTCTGTATTAATCAAAACAGATGGTTCTGGTCATTTTGCCAATAAAAATATTAAATGGAATAAAAATGGCGATGTAACATTTGGCAAAAATGTGACAATGACTTGGGATAACCTTGACCAGTCTGTAAAAGACGAATTAGTTAGTAAGTCTATTCGTATTGTTGGAACTGATACCTTTACTCTTTTAGGAGACTTAACAGGAGCCGATCCTGTTACTAATCCGGCAGACATTACCTTAACGCTGGAAGAAGAGAATCTACAGTCTACTTCCAGTCAACGACAATGGTATTATTTACAAGGATATGATTATATACCGTTTGAAGGAGAAAATGGAAAGACATTAACAATATGGCCTTTTGAACCTTATTGGGATAATGGTAACTCGCTAACAGTTCGTTGTATCGTAAAATTTAGTGATGAAGAGTATTCCGCCACATTCACAATACGGAAACAATATATAGTAGGTTATTCACTTGAAATTACTTCCAGTCAAGGAGTTTCATATAAAAACAATAGTTGTCAAACTGTTTTAACTGCTAACGTCTATTATCAAGGTAAACTAGTTGATCCGGATTATGTAGCTAAAAACTACATATTCAAGTGGACTAGGTATCATCTTCCTGATATGGAAAATGAAGTGACTGATTGGTGGAAAGAGCAAAGAGATAATGAAGGCAATATAGTACAACAAGAAATTGACAGATCTAAACAAAGTATCACGTTAAATTATGGAATTTCAGGACAAGACTGTTTTATGTGTGAACTTCTAAACGGTAACATGTTCCCGTATGAATTCCCTTTAATATTTTAAGTATGGCGGCAGAACAAGAGCAATCCCCTAACCTGCTTGATTTTAATAATAAGCAAGAAAACAATGGAACTAATAACCGTGGACGTTTAACAGCTCACGAATTTAATCAATTGATAAATGCCGTAAACAACAACTCAAATGACACTTTTACCATGAAAAAACAAGTAGGCAACCTTTCATTTGATGTAGTTGAGAATGAAGAGGCATTTGAACAAATTGAATCCAAAGAAGAAAATACCGTTTATTTCATACTTGAAGAATGATACAGATAAATGGCAAAGATGTCAGTCAAATAAGAGTTGGTAACAAAATAGTTACCGCAGTTTACATAGGGGCAAAATTAGTTTGGCAATCTATACGCTCTTGCTTTGGATCTGGTTTCTGGATTAACTCATCTCCTTGGAAAAATGATGAAGGCTGGAAAAACTAACAAATTTTTAAATTACGCTTTACAAAAAAATAATTAATTATGGCTAAGAAATTCAGAACTGACGAAATTCCTGTTGGCAAGTTTACAGAGGATTGGGGTGGCAATAAAAACAATACCATCCCCGCAGCACCTGATGAAACGAATCTTCTCCCCTACTCTGGGGAGGCTGTGCAAAAGTTTATAAAGAGCTATTTGCAAGACCATGAAAACAATAAGATTGGTCATATTCCTCCTATGACAAAAGATCCGGATGGGTTTTATCATATTCGAGCATTTGCTAATAAAAACACATACAATGAATGGCTTGCTGACCCTGATGAGAATCAAGCACTAAAATTGCTTGATGTTACTATCCCTATTAGTGACGAACAGGGGGTAATGAATATTGTAGAATTAACTACAGCCAGTAATCAAACAAATTATGTAAGCATTGATGGTAGTGTAGTTCTAAAAATGCGTTTTACTTCCCAAACATACAATCCTGTTACTGGGAAATATGCAAATACCTATGAAGACGGTACGATGACTATTCAAAGGCGTTCTTCCGCTTCTGATTCATGGCGTACAATTGGCACAATGGCAATTAAGAGTGTAGAAGCTGACAGTGATACTTATACAGATGTAGATATTAGTGGATTACTTAACAGCGGAACCTGTCAATTACGTATCATTGTAACCGGAGACCAAACACAAAGCACCACAACTTATGTAGTGTTCCAAAGTGTTACAAAAACAGAATTGAAACTTACGTTCCGAAATGAGTGGCAGCAGCCTATTACTGGTGCCGCTATGTCTTTGTTATATACATATACCGGTGCTGTAGCCAAAACACTAAATTTAAAAATCAGTGGTGAAGGCGGTGTACGTTCTGTTCAATATGCTGTTGGTAAAGTTGAGTACACAGAAACTCCAAACCAGTTTGACGTAACTGACACTGAAGGGGATTCTGTTAAAGTTATGTCTCATGGAGTACATGAAATTGAGGCTTGGTTATCTGTAGACGGCACAGATGTGGAAAGTGAACACATTGTTTCACAGGTTATGGTAGTTTCAGATCCTGACAATAAAACTCCATATATCATGTTGAACAAGATAGTCGAGTCTCTTGTAAACTGGACATCCGTTCAATTTTTCCAATGGGCAATATATAACCCAGGTTCAGATGTATTACCTGTTACTTTTAAATTAACAGACATTCAAGAGGTTGAGAATTATCTGTCTTACACTGAACAGCAAGCCCAAAATGGTGTGGTTTACACATTTGGCAATATGATAGAAATCGAAAGTAAAGAAACGAATTTCAGTGCTTATATGTTATTTAGCACTGGAGAAAAATATTTGCGTGATCGTATTAGTTTTAATGTAGATAACTCCCAAAATTTTGCCCCGACTGATGGTGCCGATTTAATTATCAATCCAAAACTACGTAGTAATACAGAAACCCACCCAGATACTATTATTAATACAGTTTCAGGCGAGAATGTTCCCGCGACCTTTGAAAATTTTGGTTTTATTAGTGATGGTTGGGTTGAAGACGATAATGGGATCAAATGTTTGCGTGTTCCTAGTGGAAGAAACATAGCAATTGATTATGAGACGTTCTCCGACTTTATCCAAGCTCAAAAAACAGGTTCTCTTACATTTGAAATAGACTATGCTATTCGCAATGTAACCAACGAAGACGAACCGATATTACGCATGTGTTCTTACACAAAAGATAATAATCCGCTAGGTTGGGAAATGAAACCTATTGATGCCTGTTTCATGACCCAATCTAAAGTAACCCGTAAAAATCAAGATGTCGGCTACAATGAAGGTGTACGTACTAAAATCGCGGTTAATTTATTGTATAACTTATCTAGCACCGGACAAAACTATTGCCGCATTTTCTTAAATGGAATTATTAACCGTGAAATCAACTATGCAACAGACGACACTTTCGTACAATATGTAGACGGAAAGCAAACATCACAAGGCATCCGTATTGGTAGTTCTGGAGCCGACATTGACATTTACAGTATTAAGGTGTATAAGAAAGCACTCACAGCTAATGATGTGCGCCAAAACTATATGGCATCCTTAGATAATAGTGAAGAAAAAATAGCATTCCGCGATTCTAATAATATTCTTGATGGTAACACTATCAGCTACGATCTTGCTTATGAAAAATACAATGTTATTCTTTGGAAAGGTAAATATGCTACTTATGGCAATACTAAAAAGGACAAATTCAACGGAACTTTAATTATCCATATCCCTGGAGAACCGGAGAATAGTGGAACATTGTACGACATGAACGAAAAAGGTCAAGGAACCTCATCCATGTTGTATTGGTGGTGGAATGGACAATGGAGCTTCAATGAAGATGGATATTGGGTTGATGAAAATGGAGTAAATCGTGGTAAATGTTATCAGTTAACTAACGATGTACCTGGAGCACTTAAATTGGTGGGAAAAGTAAATTTTGCAAGTTCTGCACAAAGCCATAAAATAGGTTCTACAGCTCTATTTAATGATTTATTTAAAGCTGTATGTGGTGGTAATTCCATTACCAATACAGAAGGTTTTGAAAATTGTCGTGTAGCTGTACTTCAAAAACCATTTTTGTTCTTTGTACAAGAAGATGAGAATTCCGAACCACAATTTAAATCTTTTATGACTTTTGGACCAGGTAAGGGAGACAAACCGACATTCGGATACGACAAAACAAAATTTCCAGATTATGTATGTCTGGAAGGAGCTGATAATGACCGTGCTTTGGTGATGTGCCGCGTACCCTGGATTGATGAAGATGTTACTTTAGAAGGTGAAGAAGATTGGATGTATAACGGTGAAAAGCAAATGAGTCTGGTCTTTGGAGACACCAATAAGATCGGTCCTATCAAAAATGGATTTAACTTTGTCTTTAAGCATTATGATAATATAGATTATTTTAATGGTACCGTTGAAGATTTAAATGCAGCAGAAAATCTTGATACCTCCAAGCATTATTGGTTGACTAAAGCAGGACATACCAATGCACAGTTCGATTTATTTAGGTATGATTTCATTACTTCTACTTGGGTGGGTGCAGGCACTGAAAAGATTGAAAGTGGAAGGTATTCGACTGTAAATATCAACGAACAATGCGGGAATATTGCTAGTGGTACAGATTGGGATGCAATTAACTTATCGTTCAAAACGGCTAGAATAGCATTGTTTAAGGCTGATGCAGGAAAATACTTTAATCTTACAGAAACACATTTTGCTATGAATTTTTGTAAGTTAATTGCAGCCAGTGATAACAGAGGGAAAAATATATATTTCTATGTTGATCCAAAAACTCATTTGATTGGTTGGCACCAAGATGACTTAGACACTATATTTCCTGTAAACAATGTAGGACAAAGAGAAAAACCTTACTATGTAGAAGAACATGATAAAAACAATGATGGAGGTTTTTATTGGAATAGCGAAGGAAATGCACTATTTAACCAAATGGAAAATGCCTTTCCAGATGAATTGCGTACCAATATGCGCTCTATATTACAAGCAATGCTTAAACTAAGCGATGATGGAACTTTAATGGGCTGTATGGAAAAATATTATTTTTACGTACAACGTTATTTCCCAGCTGTTGCTTACAATGAGGTGGCCCGTCTTGTATATGAGCGTGCCAGAACCGCCTATGTGAGTTCAGACCCGGAAAATAAATATACAAATGGTACAGACCCCATAACACAAAGTTTAGGAGATGGATTACAAGCGGAAATGCAATGGGTTGCACGCAGACTTACTTACATATCTTCTTACGCAGCTTTTGGAGACTTTGGAAGGCGTGACGGTGAAGGTTCAGCAGGTTCATTAAACTTCCGGTCTATAATAAAAACAGATGGTACACGTCCACAATTTAAATTTTCTATAGTACCACATATTTGGTTGTACCCCTCATTTGCTATAGGTTCGACATTATCTTATGGGGTTGGTAACGCACTGTCTCCACGTATTAAAGCTGGAGAAACATACGATGTTAATGTTGGAACTTCAGACGGTAATACCAATATCTTTTTAAACGGTATTGATTATATGCGTTCTATTGGTGACTTTACAGATAAAAGTTTAGGAGAAACATTCAATTTAAGCGGTGCTCGTCTTACAACTTTTCATGTAGATGGAAATGAGGTAGTCGAATTCCGTCCTACTGGTATGACAATTACCGCCCCCTTGTTGCAAGAATTAGTATTGAAACGTGTAGCTAGCTTAGTAGGTGGATTAGATTTGTCCATTTTGCTTAAACTTAGAATGTTGAACTTAGTAGGAACAATGTTATCTTCCGTTGTTCTTCCAGCTACCGAATATTTAGAAGAAGTTCATCTTCCTGGAACTCTAACATCTTTGTCTTTAGATCAACAACCTAATTTGAGAACTATCACTTTGGAAGGAGCTGACCGAATGCAAAGCCTATCAATTGGCGCAGGAATTGCAGATTCGCGTACCATATTTAATTTATGCTTTACAGGTAACGCCCCGTTGAATTATTTAAAGTTAGCAAGTATAAACTGGACCGAGGTTTCTCTCTATATGATTAACTATTTGGCTTCTATTACAGACAGCAGTGTATCTGGAAAAATAGCAGTAATAAATAATACCACCAACCGACCTAATTTTAATAATAAAATTGATTGGTTGTATCATTGGGGGAATGTAGATGATGAAAACAACACTCTTCATATTACTTACTACTCAACTCCTATTGCGGCTATAGAAATCAAAGGAAGCCAATACATTTATTCTACAGGTGAACACACTTTTTATTGTAAGCCGAATACCGCTAATGGTAATGATGTGGTTAGTATTCGCTGGTCATTAGACACCAACTTATATGCAAAAATAGTCAATACGTCAAAAGATTATTGTGTTATAAATGTTTCTCAATTAGGAGATGAAGATACTTTAGCTCCACAAGCGACTTTAAGATGTTATGTTACAAAAACAAATGGTGAAGTGCTTGAAGCATCATGGGATATTGGTTTATACCCTAGACGTGCTCACCTTGGAGATTATGTGTTTTATGATGGAACTTATGGTCCTACTACTTCTGGAAAGACTGTAGTTGGAGTTTGTTTTTATATTAATCCAACTGACGCCAACGATAGACGTATGGTAGCATTATCAAATATTGAAAACTCTGGCATTGTGTGGGGACTTTATCCTAACGAAAGTGCTGGAGTGTACCCCATTGAATTACAGGATGATATAAACTATAGCGTTTATGACATTGCATCAATAGCAAATATAACACAAACAGGTTTGCAACCCACAGTATATGATGACGCAGGTCACACATCTGCTAACTATATAAGATACGACAATTATGTAGATGAAAATACTGTTGATGGATTTGTTAACTCTGATAATAAAATTGATGCTGTTAGAGATGGTATTGCCGCCCCAGGGACGACTAACACTGGAAAAGAGGAGTTATCAGCGGAGTTAGCTATTTTGGCCGGTGCGTACAAAAAAGGAGATGAAGTTCCTGTTGGATTGGCTAAAAATTTAAAAATTATTCAACATAGAAATAAGATTCTTGAAGATTCTGGAGTCAATTTACCTATACCGGAAGCTACCGATTTATACACAGAACAGTCTATGTTGACCCAGTACATAGCAGATGTAATTGCTAATAATGAGAACCTTAGCAAATATCAACAATTCTATTATCCAGCTGCCAGCAAATGCTACGCTTACCAACCTACAGTGAAAGCAGGCGAAGAATTAGCTAATAAATTTAAATCTCATAATTGGTATATACCATCTGTCGGTGAACTTATGCGGATGTATTGGCACGCTAGACAAGGAGTGAATTACGATGATGATAAAATAGGTGCAATATTCCAAAAAGCGATAGATGCTGGTATTTTAAAGGATTTTTCTAATTCTTGGTACTGGAGTAGCAGTGAGTACAGTCAGAACGGCAGCTGGAACGTGAACTTTAGTAATGGCGGCTTCGGCAACGGCGGCAAGAATGGCAGTAACATGGTGAGAGCGGTTGCAGCATTTTAGTATAGTGGAGCGTCTTTTGACGCTCCACAAAAATAAATATACCATAACTGTAAACCTCTACAGAAAAAATAAAGTATTCGTAAATAAACTATATGTAATAAGACACATTGTGAACAAAATCTTTTAATTATGGCAAGAACAATTCGTAACGCAGGAAGTGCACCTATTTACAGAGAAACAGAAAATTTAATGTTACTCTGTATAGAAATGGTAGAACGAACCCCCAATAGTGTAGGGATTCGTCAATTAAGCAAACGTCTCATAGACACTCTGCTTGATGGATTAACAGTGATAGGATTGGCTTTAAATGAAGAAGATCCTGATTCCAAACTTGAACTTATTAATTCATTTTATTTGCAGATGCGTACAGTGAAAACTTGCATTGACACCTTAAAAGAGTGGTCAAATCGGAGTTCTCATACACGCATAATTAGCAACAAGCAAATGCCGCATTTTGCTGAATCTTTAAAGGAAATTTCAAAGCATATTAAAAACTGGAGGAGCAAAGTGTTGGAGCAGCAGGCCTGTTGAACGGTTACGACTATGATAACAGGGACATCTTTATTGAAAAATGGGCGTGTCACTGGGCCTTTACCAAGCGTTAAAGACCTAGTTAAGAATAAGATAGTACACGCAATAACCGCAAGCCGGTACTGGAGTAGCAGTGAGAACAGTCAGAACAACAGCTGGAACGTGAACTTTAGTAATGGCAACTTCAACAACAACGGCAAGAATAACAGTAACATGGTGAGAGCGGTTGCAGCACTTAACGATAAATATGTCGAGGGATGGTTTGATGCGTTAGATGATTGCTGTGCCCAAAAAAAGACAAGTTCACAATGTGTTATGTATAGACTTATTTGGCATGAAGATCTATTAAATTTAGCGAGAGAGGTTTATGAACGAACATATAGACCAACAACAAGCACTTGTTTTATAGTTACTCGTCCCAAATTACGGGAAGTATTTGCTGCAAATTTTCGCGACCGTATTGTACAACATTGGTTGTGTTTACGCTTAGAGCCATTGTTTGAGGCGCGTTTTGTTGAACACGGAAATGTATCATTTAATTGTCGAAAGGGTTTTGGAACATTTGCATGTATTGATCAGTTGACAAAAAATACAATTGAAGTCTCTGATAATTATTCCCATGAAGCATGGTATGCTCAATTTGATATTAAGGGATTTTTCATGTCAATTGATTGTGAACGCTTATTAGAGTACTTAATTCCATTTATCAAAGAAAAATGGAATTATTGGAAAGGAACCATATATGAACAAGATTTAAATTTAGTGCTATGGCTTACAGAAATAATTGTACGCCATCGACCACAAGATGATTGCATACGTCAAGGAAATTTAAAATTATGGAGAATACTGCCTAAAAACAAAAGCTTGTTTTACAATGAATGGATGAGAGGCGAACCAATAGGAAACCTAACCAGTCAATTATTCGCCAATTTTTACATGTCATTTTTTGATGAATGGGCTATTAAAGCAGCAGAAGAAAGAGGAGCCAAATATGTACGTTTTGTAGATGATTTTGGCTTTGTATGTAAAACTAAGGAAGATGCAATATATTTTAAAAGAGCTTCTAGGAATCAACTACGGTATATCTTAAATATTCAAATGCACCCTAATAAAATCTATATTCAAGAAGTTAAAAAAGGAATAAAAATGGTAGGAGGGGTAATTAAGCCAGGTAGAGCTTACTTATCGAATAGAACTGTTGGAAACTTTATTAATGCTGTAAGTTATTTAGAAGAAGCATGTAAAAACTGTGACAAGGAAGCTATATATGCCAATGTGAGATCTATAAACTCTTACTTAGGTTTCTTAATTCATTATCAGTCATACGGGATCAGACGCAAAGCATTTTCAGAACTACATTATTTTTGGAAGGCTTGCTATATTCAAGGAAAATTTCAAGTTGTAAAAATAAAAAACACAGTACAATGTTTATAGCTTATAATCAAGGTAATGAGCAACCTCAACGCATACGACACAATATAAAATTAGGGTTGCGTCAATACACAATTGCATTTGATGTTAATTTAGTAAAAGAAGGTGAAAATGAACAATACAAATGGTGTGAGATAACCCTTCCAGTTGGAATGCCCACATATAGCCAATTGGTTTCAGCTATTATTCATGGACGGTACTCTGATGATGCAATGCAAGCCATTATTAATAATCACCTCCTAGAAGATGAAGATAGTGAACATCAAAAGGAATGGAATGACATGCAAATGTGGAGAATGGAAGCAAAACGTATGGCCAAGGAAATATTGGAAGAAATAAAGAAATAGTTTATCTATTCCCACATCAACAAATACTTTATTCAAGGGCTATTCTTTTGAAAAAGTAATTTATGGGAACAGTAGCAAAATCTTCTATCACACTTGTATCTATTAGCGATGCTTATTCGTTATCGCTAACCCCTAACTCGTGTGTGATTAAAGCAGATTTCGATGGTTCTAACCCTAAATTAGAACATGCTTATACTATTATTTCAGCATATTGTGGAGATGAGAAAGCCCCAATAGAAATTGATTCCAGCACTATTGTAAAAAGTAACGACAATATAGAATATCAACTAATAAAAGTTGATAGCTATAGATACCGGTTATCCATTATATCACTTCCTATTGATATATTACAAGGATACATTGAAATTCCAGTTCTTTCTGGAGTAAGTGCAGGGTTAACTGGGCGTTTCACATTTTCTATTGTACGCGAAAGTACTATGCTGGACTGGATTCAAGATTGGGAAAGCAATAAAACAACTATTGGCTCTTCTTATGTGATTACTCCAAAAATATTTGTTGGAAAAAAAATAATTGGTAGTCACGACAGCCTTGAAGATATTCCAGGGCTAACGGGTGTATATATTGGTCCTTCAGAAGATAACGGAGCTGGTATATATGGATATAAAGATAACAAAGAGATTTTTCATATAGATCAGACTGGAGGGAAAATAGGTGGTTGGGATATTACTTCTAGTGGTATTCAATGTGAAGATGGCACATTATCCATAAAATCAGAAGGAGCCATTTCTGCTCAAAGTGAAGGCATCATTCATTGGTCATTAAACAAAGACGGTTCAGCCTCTTTTGCCAATGGTAATGTTACAATGGATGTTGAGGGAAACGCCTCATTTAAAGGAACAATAGAAACATCTGGTGGTAGTATTGCAGGCTGGACTATAGGAGCCAATAGTATTTACAATGGAACTATAGGGATCAATTCATTAAAAAAATTCATTGCCATCGCCAATGTTACTTCCGTCCAAGATACTGGCGATCAATTAGACTGGGTAAAAGGATACGGCGGTGTTGCAATGTACTATATCAGCAATGCCGATTATGGTTTGATAGGATATAAAAATAACGAAAAAGTATTTTCTGCCGGTGCTGACAATTTTATAGCAGGTTGGTATTTTGATGAAAATGCTATTTGGTTGGGAACTAAAAACAATAATATCAACCAACACACATCAACAGAAGGTGATATAACTATCGGGACCAATGGTCTACGAGGGTTTAAATGGCGACTAGAAGGCGATGGCTCTGGAGTATTGGCCGGAGGAAATATCACTTGGGATACGCAAGGTAATACATCTATCACAGGGAAAATTACCGCTACTAGTGGAAGTATTGGAGGGTTTGAAATTGGAGATGGAAGAATTGGAGTAACAGAATCCACTGAAATGAACGGCAAATATCAAGGACTCGCGATTCTTTCAAGTTTTATAAAATACTCATCAACAAATATTTGGACTGGATTTGGCACAAATGTATTCCCTGCATCTTCTGGTCTCAGCGGATTATGTAGGTTAGAATATTCAGGAAGTACTTATGAAAGTGGCATAGGGCTTTTGGTTAAATTTAGACCAAAAGACAATAACTCTTGGTATATACAACAAGCAATAAACTATGATGGAAATATTTTTGGTATCGGAGGTAAAGCTGAATTTGAAGATACATATATTGGAGCTGCATATACAGACATAATTCAATCACTTTTTGATCGAACACATACCTTTATATTTACAGATATTAGTTTGGAATTTATGACTATCGAATTACCCAGTAGTACTCAAATACAAAATGCAGTAAAATCCAGAGATGTAACATTTGAGATTCGTATTATTGTTGCCCATAATTCAGGAAATAGAATCCGAGTACGAGGAGTATCTGGAACGCCTTTATTAGACAATAATTGTAATTACGTTAATGGAGATAATGGATATTTAGATATGGCACGTGGCGATACAATGATATTAAGATATTGTCAAAACCATTATTATTTAGTAGAATATAGAACCTAAAAATATGGAGTTAGCTAGAATTTTGCCAGATGGTACAGTTGATTTGAGACATTGCACATCTAAAGAATGTGAAAAATATAAAGAACTAAAACAAAAGGGATTTCTTGAATTTATACCTGAAACACCTCCTCAAATAACCTTAGAACAAATTGCTACAAATTCTTTTGATATTATAAAAGAGCGAATTGTTCAAAAATGGAATATTAAGGCGAATAACCAATATATTAATAATCAAGTGGAAAATCTGAAACACAAGTTAGAAGAAAGCGATTATCAAATAATTAAATGTTATGAAGCTTCTTTACTTGGAGAAAAACTTCCGTATGATATAAAAGAATTACATGCTGTTCGCCAACAAATAAGAGATGAGATAAACATATTACAAAAAAAGATAAGCAATGCGTAAAGATATTCAGATAAATACAAGAATTGGAGATATTGTGCTAAGAAACCGTAGTACCTTAAATATATATCCATTTAAATGGATTGAGGAAAGCGATTTATTTCTTACAGCACAAATTACTGTCCCTTCTAGTTTTGATATAAAACAGTTGTACACAATTGGAGTAAAGATAGAAATACCTTATACTCCCGTTTATAAACCAATAAAAATACGCATTGGTAGAGATTATGGCGGTGATAATATACGTATAATTATAAACCCAACCAATAATTCTGAATGGTTTGAAGTACATACTAGACTGTATGGATCGCATGATAGAATTTTACATGCCTCACAATTAATTATGATTAGCCCCAATTACTACCTTATACAATTAAATGAAGGAATAGCATATTTGTGGGCTGACACTATATCTGATATGGTAAATATAAATGCAAATATTCAAAACCGAAATTTATTGTTACAATGTGTTCCGTCCAATAATTATAGGTATCCGACTTCAGGTGTGGGTTTAATTAAATATCTTCATGCCAACCTTAGTCATTCAGGATTAGCAGAAAAGTTACAAACTGAATTCAAAGATGATAAAGTGGAGATTATTAATGCCGCTTTTAATTCCTATTCAGGAGATCTGGAATTAGACTTAGATTTTTCAGAAGCAGATGCAGGTGTATAAAGTAAAACGAAATCAGAACATATTTGATGTTGCAGTAAGCACACATGGTTCTATAGAAGGTATATTCGATTTGTTAATCAACAATCCTGATTTATCCTTCCATTCACAATTAAAAGAAGGTGAAGAAATATATTGGGATGAAGAATTTATTATATATGACAGTATTGTAAATACGTTACAAGCAGAACATATCGTACCGGCAAACGGAGAGCGACACGTATATTATAAAAACATAACAGCTTCCTTACGATGCGCCGTGTATATATCTCCGGAAGAAGCATCTATTGCATTACAAATGGCAGGAGATGGAAGTCTTATTGTTGATTGGGGAGACAACAGTGATCTGGAAACTATAACGCTATCCCCCACTCTACAGAAATATGTGCATTTTTTCGATAATTATACCAATGAAAGATCAATTAAATTGTATGGTGATTTCAATTTAAAAACCTGGGATTTGTCTCCTATCAATGGCTTAATGATGCCAACTATGCCACTGGTGGTAGACGAGATAATTTCGGAGAAGAACAATCTCTCTCTACAAGGACTATTTTTATGTAAAGGTACATATTTGGTGAAACTGGCTGACATGAGTTTATCCAGCCTTGCTCCCATTCAGGATATGAATTTATCTAATTTGGAGTTAAGAAATATCAATTATACAGAAGACGAAGTTATCAATGACTATTTAATCTATATTGCAAAGCATAATAATCAACGGAGGAATTGTAAAGTTATATTAGATATACAACCCTCTGGAACATATAAGGAGCCGCTTAAAGATAGTAATGGCAATTATGTTATTACAACTGGTATGGAAGCGATATACGTGATTACCCATGAAACTGCATGGAATGAAGCAGGTGCATGGAGCTTTGATATAAACGGAACGATTTATCAATATGAAAATTCAGATATAGCATGAGCCGTACATTAACAGAAATATACAATGAAGCCGTGGAGACCAGAAGCAAATACCTGGAACTTACAGAGCTTACAAATGACTCAAAGATGTCAATAATCAATGCTTTCACATGGGTAACAGCTGCTGCAATTTACTCATTTGAAACATTGTTAGACGTTTTTACCACAGATATTGCTAAAACCTTTACCCAACGAATTAATGGGACTTCAGCATATTACGCAAATGCCATGTTGAAATGGCAATATGGAGATGATCTAATTATCAATGATGAAGGTACAGCATTTCATTATGCAACTGAAGATACAACAAAAAGATTAATTACACATGTATCTTATCAAGAATATTATAATGAAGAATTCAAAGATAATATTTTGATATTAAAAGTTGCTACAGGAGAGGGAAGTTCCTTATCCCAATTGTCCGATGAAGAACTAATTGCAGCACGTGCATATCTCAATCAGATTAAATTTGCAGGTGTTAAGTGTAATGTAGTTAGTCGTAGAGGCGATGTGCTTGTTCCCAGAGTCACCGTGTATTATGATGGAGCCATTACGAAAGAGGAACTTTACGATAATATTGATACGGCACTTATTGACTTTATTGTAAATATGAAATTTGATTCTCTTATCTACTCACAAAAAATTATAGATGCCATTCAAAAAGTAGAGCATGTTACAGATGTTCATATTGATCATGAAGCTAGTGTAGAACAAGGAATATTTATCGCTCAATACAATGACAATAATGAACTCGGACCATTAACAAAAATTGAACGGAAGTGCTATTTGGCTAGCGGTTATGCAAAACAAAGCACACAGCAAGATGCAGAAAGCGAACTTCCCACCTTTCGTGAGGCAATTGTTATAAAACTAGAAACAGAATGAGAAGTTATCGTATTAATACTGACCGTTTAGTAAATCAGTTAGTTCCTCATTATCTTGGAGGACGAAAACTGATATTATTTCTTCAAGCCATTTTACAACCGTTGAACTCTTTGAATATAAAATGGAAAGAATGGGCTGACGAAAAACGAATAGAAGCCGCAATGACCTCCCAGGTTATTATGATGGAATATTTTTTAAATCATAAATTTAGGAAGTATTTTTTAGACACCTCTGAACATATTGTCATTTCAGATGGTGCTATAAATGGAGTACCAATATATTGGGAAGATGCTAATAAAAATATATGCGAATTTCCTTTGTATAACGAAGGCGAAATCGAAGTTAGCGGACACCCAACCACTCCATTGCGTTGGAAAGATGAAAAGATGCCAACAAGTGATGTAAGTTTTGTAGTAAGTTGTCCTGCAATTAATACCAAGACAATCTCACAAGAGGAACTTACAGCTATGATTACTTATTATGTAGATCGTTATCGTATTGCAGGAAAAAAATTTAAAGTTACATACGCTTAAATGAAAGAGTTTACTTCACAAACAGGTGGGCGTTACACCTACATTGATGATATTATGAATTTACAGAATCTTGCATTAGCTTTTACAAGTATATTTGATGAGTGTGATAACTTTATTATCAGCGGATGTCAAGTATCAGGTACAAGTATTAGTGCTGGATATGTCTATATCAATGGTAAAATACGTTATTGCGCAGGAACATCTGGAGTCTCTAAATGGCCTATGTATTTGTATGAGAACAACTCGGTTGAACGTGTGTCTTATGCTGATTCCGGAGATAAAATTGGACGAAATATATACGGATGTGCTGTATCATCCAGTGTACCAATAGCCAATGATGTACTAACTGAAGCACCACCCCAATTTATCAGTATTACATCAGATGGTACAGCACTTCGACTTAAAGAAGCGTTATTTGGTAAATATGCTTTAATGATAGATTCCCCTAATTCAGTTCAGACTGTACAGAAGGATATTGTTATTGATGGAACAGTAACGGCAAATAAAGACCTTACAGCCCAAAAGGGGATTAATTTAACATCAGGAACAGCTAAAGCTAGCATCACCTATAATGCCTCTGGAGCATTAAGTATTCAATCCCAATTAAATGGAAAGCCTGTTTACAAAGTAACTATAACAGAGGACGGAGCTATTCAATTTTATATTGGAGATACTTTATTAGCTTCGCTTGACTCCAATGGTATGACGCTAAAAGTCACAATGTCTTTAAATTCTATTAAGGCAGGAAATATTGTTGTAGCTAGTAATCATATATATAATACAGGCGTTGCAGCTGATACCGGTAGTATAAATATCAATATGTTAGGGTACAATGAAGGAGACTCCTATTATCGGGACACCAAAATTGGTGATGGAAAAAATACTGTTATACTAGAAATCATAGGAAAATCTAAAGCTAGTATTTTTTATGGACCAGTAAAAATATCCCATGCGGATTCTTCGCTCCTAAGTTTAAAGAATGCCTCTCTTCCTAAGACAGACAATCAATTGATAACCTGTTTAAATTGGGAAGACAAAAATTCAGAACAAATCGGTTATATGGGGTATTCCAATATCTCTAATAAAGATTTATATATCAAAAATAACATTGGAAACTTGGTTCTCAACAATGATGTATATGTAACAGGAAAACTATTCGTTGGTGGAATTGATGTTATAGCTAGAACTATAGAATATCCCAAAGATAGTGGATGGATTGCAATCAATGTTCAGAACTGTGGTATTACAACAAAACTGTATGTCCGTCAAGTTGGAAAAGTAGTGTCCATTCAAGGAGAATTACATACCCATCACAGTGGTACCATATTCACATTACCAAACACCATTGATCCTCCTAAATATAAAATAGGTTATTCCCATAATAAAGGACGTGGAAATTGGCATTGTACAATACAAGGCGGACAACGTAATTGTGTAGTTGATTATTGTAATAATGGATGTTCAGAATACATCGGATTTTTAATGACATATATTATTTAAATTATGAAGATTATTAATGTTAGCGTTGATATTGAGAGTCAACGTTTAAGTTCTCGGTCAACATCGTCTCAAAAAAATGAACATAATGAAAACGTTTCCGAACAGCAGAAAGAAACCAAAACGCCGCAAAAAAAAGCCCGGAAGACCAAAGGGACACAGCCTGAAAAACTTCGACCAGACACGGATCGGATTTCTGATGAAACATGAAGTTCCTATAGAATATAAACTATTAATGGAAGTATCTGACTTCCTAAAAATTCATGCACCATCTCCAGAACTGATTGAAGCAATAAGTTATGCTTCAGATGACATATTCTTCAAAAAGGCTAAGTTCTGGAGATGCTTAATGGATTATAAAAAGTATGGTTTAAGACCTCCATATAGTATTCATACAAACGCAAATAAGGAATTATATTACATACATCTAAGATTTAAAAAGTATCTAATTTGATAATTTAAACAAGTCAAATTAGATACTTTTTTATATCTATAATCTTGTAAATAAGAAAATAATTAGTAATTTCGCATCACAATTGATACACACGATCTTTTATATTGACTTTTAACACAGTAAATTCATGCACAAGGTATCGCGCTTTTTCAAGCCTTTACCATGTCCTACTCCAGCTCCTAAAAAACTGTACCTATTAAAATGCGAAGCAACTGGATTATATAAAATTGGAGCAACAAGCGAGGATGTAAAAAATCGTATTAGTAAGCTGTATTATAATAGCCACACTGATCAACGAACAATTAAAATTATAAAAGTTTGGGAGAAGTGTGGTTATTGTGAGTATTATATACTCAACAGTTTTGCTAAGTTAAAGGTTTCTCATCCTTTCTACAAAAACGGACATACAGAATGGTTTAAATTCACAAGTGATGAATCCAGTCTAATACGGACTGTAGAATCTATTATTTCAAGTTTAACATAGAGGAAAATATGATTAAAGTAACTAGACTAAATGCGGTTACTTCTTGGAGCCGTGCTTTAAATGCAGCACGCAGAACCGTAGGAAAGTCAGCATTAAAAAAAGAACCTTCAGACTCATGGAAAGCAAAAATGTTATTGGCAGAACATTCTCCCATTCGTTTGGTAGAATATGAATGGACATGGGAACAAATACCTCAATGGGTAACAGTGCATTTCGTTCGTCATCATATAGGATGTGAAAAGTTTATCCATACTCAACGACCGGACCGTACCGGTTCACAAATTCCTAGAGGAGAACATTTGCAAGGAGAACTGAATGAAATGGATATGACTGCAAATGCACAAGAAATAATGGCTATTTCACGAGTACGTTTATGTAATTGTGCTTCAAAAGAAACTAGAGAAGCATGGACAACAATGTTGCAAGAACTGAAAAAGATAGATCCGGTCCTTGTTAGTAAGTGTGTGCCAACATGTGTTTATCGAGGTTTTTGTCCAGAACTTAAATGTTGCGGATATGCCAATACTCATCAATTCCATGAAGCTGTTGAAAAATATAGAAAAACTGAATAATTATGAAAGTGCAAAAAAGAACAGGTCAAATTGTAGATTTTGACCTAGAAAAAATAGGAAATGCGATAAAAAAAGCCTTTGATAGCAAACAAGTTGAATACGATCCAGCAATTGTAGAATCGGTTGATAAATTAATTAGCCTTGCCTACACTAATGCTCCCGTATCTGTAGAAACCATCCAAGATTATGTAGAACACGCATTGATGCAATTTGGATATTATGATATAGCCAAAACTTTTATTCTATATCGTGAACAACGTAAAAGTACGCGTTTTGTCAAAGAACGTATTGATTATATGAATCAATATAGTCAATCAACAGACAATGCAGCTTCTTCATCAGAAACCGATGGGAACGCTAATGTAACTATGAAAAATGTAGCTAACTTGGAAGGTGAAGTCTATAAAACTACTAATCGAATTATCCAACGCCAACGTATGAAAGATGAGTTGAACGTCCTCTTTCCAGAAGTGGCAAAGCAATACGAAACAGATCTTGATAATCATATTATTTATACACATGATGAAGCATCTACGCCAGTATTAAAACAATATTGTATGGCAGTTAGTTTGTATCCATTACTAACAGAAGGTGTAGGCAATATTGATGGTGTTACTCCTTCAGAGCCTAACGATTTACAGTCGTTTAGTGGGCAAATAACCAACTTGATATTCTTACTTTCTTCCCAATGTAAAGGAGCGGTAGCCGTAAGTGAATATTTCATTGCATTAAATTATTATGTAGTTAAAGAGTTTGGAGATAAATGGTATAAAAAACTGGATTGCGAGGCTTCCTCACCACATTGCTTAATTAAAAGAACAGTACGTGATAATATCCTGAAAGCGTTCAAACAGTTTGTGTGGGGTGTTAACCAACCTGCTGGAAATCGTAGCTATCAAAGCCCATTTACAAATATTTCTTATTATGACCATACATATTTCACATCGCTTTTTGGAGAATTTTGTTATCCGGATGGAAGTAAACCTGAATGGATAGCTATTGATACATTGCAACGTATGTTTATGAAATGGTTTAATCAAATACGTTTAAAGCAAGTATTAACCTTTCCGGTAGAAACTTTTGCGATGGTCCACAATGGCGATGATATAATCGACCTAAATTACAAACAACTTTGTGCCGAAATGTATGCGGAAGGACACTCGTTCTTTACTTATATTTCCGATAGTGCAGACAGCCTTGCATCATGCTGTAGGCTTAGAAATGAATTGGCAGAAAATACCTTTAGCCCCACTTCTGGCTTGACCGGTGTTATGACAGGTAGTTGTAATGTGATTACTTTAAATATCAACAGAATCGTTCAAGATTGGGCATTGACCCACACATTAAATGGCACACCTTTAATTAAGGGCAAGAAACTTACAAGCAATCCCTTACGTGTAACAGCAATTGAAAATGATTTAAAGAACTATGTAACTAGGATTTTGGAAAGAGTCTATAAGTATCATATTGCTTTCAAGACAATGTTATACGACCTCGAAGACAAGGGAATGTTTGCCGCTTCAAATGGCGGTTATATTCATATCAGTAAATTATACAGCACCATAGGCATCAATGGGTTGAACGAAGCCGCTAGATTCTTGGGAATGAAGGTGTGTAATAACCCAGAATATATTGAGTTCCTTCAACTCATTTTGGGCACTATTAAAGAACAAAATAAACTGCATTCTATCCATGACAAGAAACGACCTTTCTTGTTTAATTCAGAAGTTGTGCCAGCAGAAGGACTGGGAGGAAAGAATTATAAATGGGATAAAGAAGATGGATATGTTGTTCCAGAAGATGAGAATCTATATAACTCATATTTTTATAATGCCCATGATGACACTTCTATACTAGATAAATTTATATTACACGGGCATCAAACCTATCAGTACACTGATGGAGGCTCGGCAGCTCACATTAATTTGGAAGATCATTTATCAAAAGAGCAGTATCTGAAATTAATTGATTTCGCCATAGCCAATGGAACCAATTACTTTACTTTTAATATACCAAACAGCAAATGTGAAGATTGTGGCAAAATCATAAAAAGACCCATTAATACTTGCCCTTGTTGTGATAGCCATAATATTACTCAATATACACGAGTTATCGGATATTTACGCCCAACTAAAGCATTTGGAAGTGATCGACAACAAGAGGCTAAAAACCGTATATATAGTGATGGTAAATCCCAGGTATGAAATATGTAGATACAAAAATAGTGTTTCAAGAATTGCCTAATGAAATTACTTTGGCAATAAATATAAGTGGTTGCCCATGCGCCTGCATCGGGTGCCACTCTTCTTATCTGTCACAGGATATAGGAGAATCATTAACAAAAGAAGCACTTCAACAATTGATACGCAAAAATAAAGGAATAACAGCTATATTATTTATGGGCGGTGATGCAAATCCGGCATATATAAATAAATTAGCCGAATACCTTTATCATAACTATCCTAATTTAAAAATTGGCTGGTATTCTGGACGAGATAAATTATCCGAAGAGATCAAACTTGATTTCTTTCATTATATTAAATTAGGCCCGTATATATCCAGCAAGGGACCTCTTAATAATCCGAACACTAACCAAAGATTATATCAAGTTGTTAAAAGGGAGAATGATATTAACCTATTTGATATTACCTCCTATTTTACAAATAATCAATATAACAATTAAATATATATCATACATCTGTAATACAGCAATATATATATTTACTCAAAAAATATTTTTGGTTTTATTTTGATAGTTAAATTGATACAATTATCTTTGCAGTGTTCTTTGAAAAATGACAGTATGTTGCATGGTCAAGCACGTCTTATTGTGCAAGACAATAAGGCAGCAAAACAAGAGATCGAATTGGCTATTGGAAATTTGAAAGATGGTGATTACACCATTCTTATTATGGACGATACCAAAAACAAATCTCTACCACAATTGAAGTATCTATTTGGCGTAGTACTGAAGACAATTTCAGAACAATTGCCTACACACCCGCCAGTAGATGCCCTATACAGATATTTTGAAGAAATTTATGCTCCGATTCATGTCTGTGATCTTCCCGGAGATGAAAAGTATGAATACTTTAACCTCAAAAATGAAAAAGCAAGTGAGATGAATGAAGTTATTGAGAGAATCATTCATCATGTAAACACTGAATGGGGTATTAAGGTTATGTTGAAAGATAAAACCAAAATGCCAGAAGCAAAAGAACTTTGGGCTGGAGCTTATACCGAACAGTGGAATCTTCCCCTCTCTAAATTAAACAAATAATTTTCATTTTATGGAAGAGATGATTAAAAATCCGTATGCCCTCTTTGCGGAGAATCAAGAAACTTATGAAGAGGCGGTAAAAAAAAGTACCGATGAGAGCCAATCATTTCAACGTACTAAGCATTTTCGTATGGATTCTGCTGGAACTTATACCGTGCGTATCCTTCCTTTGGCACCAGCCGAGCAGCCAGATGGTTCTTACAAACTAGAACGTAAGGGATACGAATATCCAGTCAAAACACAGGTATTGAAACTGGACAATCCACGTCCAACAGGAAAAAAAGACAAACAGTTCTTTGTAAATATCTGTCATTCCAGCTATGCCGGATTATCTGTAGACCTAATTGACACTTATCTTCAAGTTGCTGAAAATAAATATGGCAGTGATGAAAAATTGATGAAAAAGATTAAAGGTTCAGGCTTTGATGGTGGTCTAAAATGGAACTCTCAACGTGCCATGTATATTTTAGATTTGGACAACCGTGAAGAAGGTATTCATTTACTTATCCTGTCTTATTCGCAATACAAAGACTTGGAGGATCGCAAACTGGCTATATGGAAGAAACTTCTGGAAAAAAATCCTAAATGCTTGTGCCCTATCTCTTCTTTGGAATATGCTTTCCCGGTAGAAATTACTCGTAAAGAAGAAAACAAGAAAACCACTTACACATTCAACATTGATACAATTTCCGGTGCCGAACCTCTATCTGAAGAGGAAGTCAATTCGTTGTTGGAAACACAGCGTATCCCGGCTGCTATTTATCGTTACTCACGTTTCCACATGGAAGCTACCATTGAGTTCTTGAAGCAATACGATGCTAAAATGGAAATGGACGTGATGAACAGTAAAGAAATAGCAGAAACTATCGAAAAAATAAAATTGGAACTTTCTCCCGATGATAAATCCCATTTCTCTTTTGATAAAAAAGAGAGAAATGATGGCGACAATGGTGAATCATCAGACAACGAACTGGATTCATTGTGGAACCTCTGGAAAAAACTAAATGAACGCGGTATTGGTGATAAGAGCGAAGAAGGGCAAGACTTACGTGATGCAATTCGCGAATATATTGATGCCAATGAGCTAAATGTCCGTGTCACTCGTGGAAAAACAAATGAAGATTTGCTGAATGATATTGAAGACGCGTTGGAAGTTGCAAAAGACAGCGGCAACAACGAAGATAACAATACACAAAGCGATACTAAACCGGAAGACACGCCTTCAGAACCGGAACCGGAAGAAGAACCGGAACCGGAGCCAGCCCCCACCCATACTATTCGTAGACGCGGTGAACATAACGATGACACCAATGAACCGGCTGTAAACCCAACCCGTGAACGTAGAGCCGCGCGTCCTGAACGTAGAAGAAGATAATTCATTTTTATATAAGTATTATAGGGACATATCCAATTATATAAATATGTCCCTATTTAAATTGAATCACAATGAGTAAGAAAATACCAAGTGCCTTATTGTTGAATGATATACATGTATCAAAAGACAATATTCCAGAATTTCAAAAAAACTGGGACGAGGCTTTATATATATGCGATCAATATGGGATTGAAGATATGATAATTGGTGGAGATTTGTGGTTATCACGCTCTTCTCAAACACTTAGCACACTCATGGCTGTCCGCCAAGCTATCATAAAAGCCACTAAAGCTGGAATAACCATTACCGTTGCTGAAGGAAATCATTGTAAAGTTGACCAGGAGTCAGTCTTAGGGTATAGTCATTTATTTAGTGAATACCCTCACGTCTATGTTGTTGATGACTATTCGATTATTAATATTAGCAACGATGTAGAACTATATATAATGAGCTATTTTCCAGAAAACGGAAGTTTCGTAGAACGGCTAAAAAAAATGGTAAAGGCAGAATTGACCCCGTCTGTACACAATATCCTATATATTCACGAAGGAATAAACGGAGCACTTAGCACGCCTAATGAAAAAGAACTACCCACGAACATTTTTAGTGATTTTGATACAGTTCTTGTAGGACATTATCATAATCGTTGTATTATCAAAGGTACCAACATTGAATACATAGGTTCTTCCAGGCAGCACAATTTCGGCGAAGATGAAGAAAAGGGTTATACCATTATATATGACGATGGTAGCCATGAATTTATCAAGAACCAAGTTAATATTCGCTACAAAGTTTTAGACATAAAAGCTAGTCAAATCAATTCAAAGCTAATTGATAAACTGGATGACATGAAAGCGGATGGAAGATACAAGATTAAAACAAGAATCAGTTGTACAAGCCAAGAAGCTTCAAGTATTGATAAACAAAAACTTCTGGAAGCAGGGTCTTCAAAAGTGGAAATTGTTACTGAAGATGTGGAAATCACAGAAACAACAGCCCACTCTTTAGATAAAAAATTCGACAAATCCGGTATTAAGCAAGAATATACCAGTTTTTGTGCTAACAAAGGAATCATAAATATAGAAATGGGGTTGCAATACCTCGATAAAATCAGTTAGTATGTGGACATTAAGACAAGTTTACGCAAAAAACCTATGCGCCTTTAAGCAATTGGATTATACATTGTTGCAAAAACATACAACGCTGATTTTTGGCAACAATATGGATAATGATTCGCAAGGTTCAAATGGTTCCGGAAAATCTGCTATGTTAGAAGCAATCGCCATTGGGATAACCGGAGAAACTCTTCGTAGAATAAAAATGGATGAGATAATCAATGATGCAGAAGATGAAGCGACTGTTTCCCTTTTGTTCCAGAATAATACTACAGGAGAGTACTTATCTATTAAACGTGTTATCTCCCGTAAAACAGCACAGATAATCAAAGTTTCTATATATGATGATGAAACTGATTGTAACATAAAACATATAGAACAAGCCGGAGTTGCAGATTACAATAAATTTATACTTGAAACACTGGGGCTGACTAAAGATGATGTTTTCTCAAACTTCATTCTTTCTAAGCACAAATATTCGTCATTTCTCTCCAGTTCTGATCGCGAGAAAAAAGAAATCATTAATCGTTTCAGTAATGGTGTAATGGTGGATGAATCTATCGCTGCATTACAAGAGGATATGATACCGATTCAAGAATCATTAAAACAAGCAGAATTGAATGTAGCGAATCATACCGGACGTGTTGAAACATTACAAGAGCAAATCAACACAGCTATTACAGAATCAACAGAGCGTTCACAAAAGAAAGCTGAGCGTATAGCAAACTGGAATGAAGCTATTGCCGGGAAAAGAGCTTATATCCGTGAGCAAAATGTTCTCATAAATAAAAGTGACGAGTTACTGGAGCAATATGATAAAACAGATGAAGTATTGCAAAAACTGGAAAACAGTAAAAAAGATACCGGTGCATGTTTTGAAATTATTTCAGAACGTTTTACTTCATGCGCTTTGCCATTACCCAAGGATTTTGCAGCTATATCAATTAAAAATCAGAAAGAATTGGAGGTTGTTACAACAGAATATTCCAATGTACAACAACAGCTGATTCAGCATGAGAAAAAGATTGCAACAGCCAAATCCTCTTATGAGAAGCTGTTAAAACAACATGAGAAGTTTCAAGAAAACTTCAAAAAGAAATCCACCAAAATTGAGAATCAAATAAATGAATTATTGGATTCTATTAAAAAGTTGGATGCCGAGAATAGTAATCTTAGATCACAAAGGACTAAGTTGGAAGCAGATATAGCCAGCCTCCAAAAACAACTTGCCGGAATTATCGTTTGTCCTAAATGTCAACATGAATTCACATTGGCTAATGATATAGATATAAACGAGGTTAAACTAAGATTGCAAGACCGAAATGGAGAGACACAAGACATTCTCCAAAATATTGAGGCTAATGAAAAACGCATTTCAGATATTACAACAAAAGGACGCGAAGCTCGTAAAGAACAGGATGAATTAAATCGTAGTAAAATAGAATGGTCGAATAAGATTACCGAGACTTGTACGGCATTGGATGAATTGTCACGTAATACGTCTTATTTAACCAATAAAATGCAAACCCTCCAGCATCAAATGAATACCCTTCAGAAATCCATTGATGATGCGCGTACTAATTTATTTGATGATTCTTATGCAATATTAGATGAAGCTATTAGAAAGCAAGAATACGAAACAAAGCAGGCCGAGTTGAATATTAACAATGCTAATGGAGCTATTCAGTCATACGAAGAATCTATTCGTGACATCGAAAACTCTTCCGAAACTGACATGATAGAATCTCTCAAAGCCAACAAGAAAAAATATGAGAAAGAATTGGTATTAGCCATTTCTGAAAAAGAAACTATTGAACGGAAATTAAATTCATATAAAGAGCAAGAAGCAACCTTTATTGAATTTAAAACCCATCTGGCTAATACTAAAATTGATGCTCTTAGTCACATAACTAACGAGTTTCTGGAAGCCATTGGTAGTGACATTCGTATTGCATTTTCCGGTTTTACAGTCTTAAAAAACGGAAAAATCAGAGATAAGATTTCCATTTCTCTTATTCGCGATGGTGTAGATTGTGGCTCTTTTGATAAATTTTCAGAAGGTGAAAAAGCAAGAGTTAATCTAGCTAATATTTTGGCAATGCACAAACTTACCAATGTAAATTGCGATGACGATAAAGGACTAGATCTCCTGATACTTGATGAAATATTAGAAGCCACTGACGAACAAGGGCTTTCCAACATTTTTGATGCCCTCAATCAATTACAGATTACATCTTTGGTAGTCAGTCATGGAAATATAGCTGAAGGCTACCCATACAAGACTGTAGTCAATAAACTTAATGGCGTTTCATACATAGAATGATTAACGAATCAAAAAACATTAAAAATGAGTCAATAAATCAAATTACACGTGATAATGTGCTTGCATTAGATATAGCAGAGCACTGTGGATATTACTCAACCCATGAATCAGGAACATGGAATTTTACCCAAAGAAAAGGTAAAAACGCGATTGAGCAACATAAAATGTTTTATGACACACTGGTTGAATTTATCCAAAAATACAACATCAAATTGATTATCGCCGAAGATGTATGCGTTTCAAAGCATTTCATTGCAGCGCGAAAACTATCCGAATTTAGAGGCATATTATATCTGATATGCGCCCAGCTTGGACTCCCGGAACCAAAATTCATAAACGTTAGCACAGTAAAAAAATGGGCTACCGGTGACGGAAAAGCTGACAAAAAGAAGATGATTGAATATTGCATCAAACGATGGAATATTACACCAGTCGATGACAACATGGCTGATGCAACCCACATCTTCAAATATTATGTAAGAATATACAAACTTTAGACAGAAAATGAGTTACGCAAGAAACATAAGGCGTAGGCAACAAAGAGAAGGCCAGCCCCATTTAATGATGCTAGGAAGCTTGCTAGGAGATTTTTACGAATTCCTTAGTAAACAACCCCAGCCAACAGACAACGAGGTAAGAAGTAATTTTATCTCTAGTAATAATAAGTGGAAGAAGTATTGTAAAGTCCACAAATTGATGAACTCGGATCACTTGTTTGTGCTCAATGTTCAAGAGGCGTGGAAGAGACATACTCAGCAGTTACCACAGAACCCATAATAATAAGTGATGAAGTAGCTGCACGGCGAAAAGCCCTATTTGATAAATACGTAACACCGTACAACCGAATGATATACAAGTTATGTATGCGCTATACTTTTAATCCTTCTGATATAGAAGACAATTACATAGAAGTGCTTACCAACATGTATAAATATATCGAGACATATAATCCAGAGCGTTCTGTACAAACATGGCTCCATATTGTAACCAAACGATGTGTTTTTGATTTGGATCAACGTAAAAAAAGGCATCAAGACATGTTGAGTGATGATAACGATGTGGAAACATTTTCTTCCAGTGAATCTATTGTAGATTTTGACGAAGTAAGCTCTAACGTAATGGGTATTGACAATTATCAAGAGTTATACAGCGATGATGTTTTAGCTGCATTAAAACAGTTGAAACCACAATACAGAAGCGCACTTTTGTATCAACAGGCAGGATATAAACTCAAAGAAATTGCCGAAATCGAATATCGGAACGGTGCCTTAGAATCTCGCAATATCGAAACTGTCAAAAGTCGATTATTCTTGGCGCGTCAACAACTTCAACAACTATTGACTCGTGATGGAAAAAGAAGAACGACTGACGAAACAGATTAAGACAGTATATACAGAAATAGCCAAGCGTTTGGTAGACCCCTCCTTCTCATTCCCAGAGGGAGGGCAAGCCAAACGCCAACTATCCAAATTTATTGTCAACTTTACTCAAATTTGTGGTGGAGAATTTAATACTTCACGACTTGTAGACTATTGTGTATTCCAGCTTCATAAAAACAGGAATGCCCAATATCAACGTACATTAGCTCCAAAAACATTTGGGACTACCGCTCTTCAAAAATATCTATCAATGTCTTCCAAATCCAAGCAATATCTGGAAGACCAATGGTTATCTGAAGCCAATCTAACCAGAGCCTATCTAAATTCACTAATCTGTAAAAAAGAGCATCCTCAGTCTAAGTATATTTATATGCCATCTGAAGAATGCACTAAGAAACGGAGTATCAACACAGATATTGGGTTTCTAATATGCTCTACATCCACATTGATGTGGAGTCCATTCTCTCCAGCATGTCAAATATGCACAAATGTCGAGAAATGCAAGCAAGAAACCGCGATAAAATATCCAGAGTTATACCGAATAAGACTCGAAGAATATGGCGAAAGAAGATAACGTATTAACAGAAGATTTTTTATTTGAATTATATTACGCTTGTTTTACATACGACTATGTATGTAGCTTAGTGTGTGAATATATGCAGAAATCGTACTTGCCTGGTAGAGATTTTCAAGCATTGCAGGGGTATCTGTGCAAATACTTCGCAGAACACAAATCATCCCCTACCCTTAATATTATCAGCCAGATAGTTTCTGTCAACAGAGAGGTTTCAGCACTTTTAGAAGATATAAAAGACTGCGCCGAAGGAGTTGAACCGGAAATTATATTGGAACAGTTTGAAAATTATCTAAGACAAGTAAAATTTCAAAAGACTTACAAAGAGATAGGTGAACTTTATGCAAAACAGGATCGTGACAAAGCAATGAAGTTGCTCCAATCATTTGCAGAATGGCAAAATGATTTCAGCTTGCGTCAAAACTCTTTTGTTGATGTAGTCGAAACCTTTGAATCCCGTTTTAGGCGTAATAGAGAAAAACACAATCAAGAGTCAAGATTTAAACCAATCACCAGATTTTATATTGATGGTCTGGATGAAATGAACGGTGGACGAGATTTACGTACTCAATTAACATGTCTCTTAGCCCCTACTGGTGTTGGGAAAAGTCATGCCGCACGTTGGATTGGGAAATGCGCCTCTCAAATAGACGGATTAAACGTACTTCATTTCCAGTTAGAAGGTTCTGAAGATGAAGTTGTGGATGCTTATGCCGCGTCACTGGTTTCCTGTAATTCTTATCGTTATAGTACTGGTACACTAAAAGACCGGGAATTAGAACGAATGATACAAGAAATCAAAGCAATGTCTGGCACCCTAAAAGTCAAATCCTTTCCAAAGTTCGCTAATCAAGTGTCTACCATTGATATAAAAAATGGTATTGCTGAATACAAAAAAATCTATGGCATATCTCCAGACGTTGTTATCATAGATTCTATGGATTTGCTAACAGATTCCAGCGGACGTAGATGGTCAGAAAATGGAGAACGCCACAAACGAGTTGCTGTTGCTAATGATTTAAAGGACTTGGCAGGTGACGAAAATGTCTGGATGGTTGTGACTTATCAGGCAACTATAGAAAATAGAGAGTGGCTTAACGATGAACAAAATGTATTGACTGAATATAATTGTTCAGAAGCCAAAGGTTTGAGTAGACCAATGACTCATCTTATTACTCTTAATCAAAGCATCAATGAAATGCGCGAAAATGTCATGCGCCTAAATGTTGCAAAATCACGATTCTTCAAAAAAGGAGACCCATTTAAAATTGCTACTGATTATGATAACGAATGTTTTTATGACAGAGCAAGAACATTAAATATCAGCAAAGTTGCGTAATATGGAATTGAGTAAAGAAGAAAAAGAGTATATAATCCAAGAACTTTCTATTGAACTACATGCAAAACCGGATGGTAGCGGAAAGAACTTGATTGTCCCCCAGTGCCCCTATTGTGGGCATGAAGGGGGGAAATACGGCATATATATAGGTAAAGCAACCGAAAGGAAAAAGCCTTTTATGGCACATTGCTTTTCGTGTGGACGTTCAACCCAGACATTAGAGCAATTACTGACAGATATAGGCCGTCAGGACTTAATCATAACAGATACTTTTGATCTGGATGGAGATAAAAAAATTAATGATTTCTCTTTTCTGGAAAACGATGAAAAGGAAATAGACGACTCTGTGTGTGTTGTGGAAATGCCTGAATATTATAAGCGCACTCATTTTAATCGGTATTTAAGAAAACGTGGATTTGCTGAAGAAGATTACGATTTCTTTCCTGTTGGCACTACACGTAACATGAACTTCAAGTTTGATGATTATGTAATATTTCCGATTATAGACAACGGAGATATTGTTGGGTATATTTCCCGGCATATTTGGGATAAAGCTGATATTGATGAATATAACCGTAAAGCAAGTCATAATGGAAAATTCCAAATTATGCGTTATAGGAATAGCACTGAAAACGATTTTGTCAAATTATTATACAACTATGATAGTATAATTGAAGACGAAACAGATACCGTAATCCTTGTAGAAGGAGTATTTGATGTCATTGCACTTACGCGAAAATTAAACCTGTATAATAACCCATCTGTGGCTGTTGTTGCTACGTTTGGGAAGAAAATCTCTGATACACAAATTTATAAGTTACAGGCAAAAGGGGTTCATACAATTGTCATTGGGTATGATGGGGATGCTGTAGAAGCTATAAAGAAAACAGGTGAACAACTAAATGAATATTTTGATTGCTACGTTGCTGATATTGAGAACTCCAGTCAAGATTTTGACAGTATGAACTTTTGGGAAATATATGACACGTTCGCTTTCGGACTGAAAACTTTAACCGAATATAAATTAAACAAAATTCAAATATGAATCCTGATTTATTAAATTGGCTAGATAATAATAAGATGTGTTTCAATATCATAGATGAAGATGTTATTGAAATCACGGGCTTTGGTAAAATGTACTATGAAGATACCAGTATGATTAAGTCCATCTTCCGTACTGATGCTGACAACAACATCAAGTTCAATACAATGGAAAACATCCAAACATTACAAGAAGAAGGCATTAATTATATAGTATTTCAATTTGGAGACAACTGGTATTATTACGATACAAGAAAAGATTTTGAATTTCAAATTTTAAAGTATGTAGGCGATAGGAAGCCATTAAACCATGCCCAAGAATTTGTAAACTTAGGCATACATACCCCTTTTGAATTGCTCAATGGAAGTTTCTCGCTAACAGATTGGATAAAAAAAGCCAAATACTTAGGGCAATCCGCATTAGGTATTTGCGATTACAATACAATGGCAGCAACCCTTATTCTTCAAAAAGAATGCGAAGCTGCTGGCATTCAATGGGTGTTTGGATATTCACTTACATTCACTGATGGTATCGAAAAGATAGATGCCAAAATATACTGTCAGTCACAAGAAGGACTTCAAAATTTGCTTAGAATTCAAAAACGTATAAACGTAGATTCCGAAAATAAAATCATTGATTTACAAGATCTTCTAAGACATGGAGCCGGTAATATAATTGTATTTAGCAAATATGCGTCATTTTGGTTGAAAGACATAGGTGACAATCTTGACCGTTTTTTCGACAGTTTTGACGATTGTTTTTATCAATTAGATTTATCGGAATTCAAAGCTGAACGTATTGATATTAAAGTACTAGATGCCACAAAATGTTACTTTGACTACATTTATGATACAGGCGACCTTCCTCCAGTATTAATTTGTGACTGCTATTATTTGGACAAAGATGATGCAAAAAACAAAATCATCCTTAACAAAATTGCTGAAGGAGCGGCACATGAACAAAGTGATGACCAATATTTTAAAGATCTGGATGAACATTGGAACACTATGTCTGGCTTGTTTGATGAACACAAATGGGACATAGAGGATATATTCAATTGGGCGTGTGAAAATACTGTCAAGATTGCTAAAGGAGCAGAAGCAAGATATGAGATTGAACGCAACTTTATGCCTCAATATGACATGACCGACAATGAAAAATCAAAATACGCCAACCGGCATGAAATGTTTTTGGAGTTGCTGGAAGACGGGTTTAATAAATTGGTTCCAAAAGATAAAGAAGACATATATCGCAAACAATTGGATCATGAGATTTACGTATTAGAATCAACCAATAATGTAGATTATATGCTCATACAATATGATACGGTTAATTGGGCACGCAAAAATGGAATATTAGTGGGTTGCGGACGTGGCTCTGCTGGAGGGTGTCTAGTTTTATACCTATTAGGAATAACACTTATAGATCCAATAAAATACGATTTGTTATTTGAACGCTTCCTTCTCCCGGAACGTGCAGGATTATACCCTTCAGATGTAACCATTATTGGAGATGACGTAGATTCCAATCAATATATCGAAGTTACATTAGAAAATCATAAAACTTATAAAATAGACAAAGATGCACAGTTACTTGTGAAACGCGCCGGAATGGATGATCCTATTGTAGTATATGCAGATGAACTGCAAACTGACGATGATATTCAATTTGATAATCGAGATCTTTTATTTACTCTAAACGAAATTTGATTATGATTCCAATTTTAAGAAAAGTGGGATGGGATTTAAATCCCAATGACAAGGTAGTTAATACCATCCTCAAAAGATGTGAAGCCAATAATGGCGAGTGTCCATGCCACAATGATTCCAAAGACAAACGATGTCCGTGCAGCTCGTATAAAGAACATGATGTTTGTCATTGCAATTTATATGTAAAAATAGAAAAATAAAAAGGTATGGAAGATATGATTTTGACAGAAGAGATGCAAAAAATTATGAATCTCATTCAAGATGATGAGAATAATGTATTCGTAACAGGTAAAGCCGGTTCTGGAAAGACTACATTTCTAAAATATCTAATTGAAAAATCCGGGAAGAATTGCATTGTAGCTGCCCCAACAGGCATAGCAGCCATTAATGCAGGGGGCGTTACATTGCATAGTCTATTTGGCATTCCTTTTGGACCCATTACACCTTACGACCGACTGGAAAACAAATTTTCAGAATACAAGGTAGAACTATTGCTCAAAATGGAATTGCTGATTATTGATGAAATAAGCATGGTACGCCCAGATATTTTGGACACCATTGATCGCAAACTACGGTGGGTTTACGAAAGCGATGAACCATTTGGCGGTGTACAAGTAGTAATGTTTGGCGATCTTTTTCAATTGCCTCCAGTAACAAAGAAACAAGAAAGAGAAATATTGTCTGACTTTTATGATGGTTTTTTCTTTTTCAACGCCTTAGTTTTCAAACGCACAGGTTTCCACATTGTAGAGCTAACAAAAATATTCAGGCAGACAGAACCAGAATTTATCAATGTACTTAACAATATTCGTAATTATCAAGTAACATCCGATGAACTGGATTTATTAAGCGAATTGAAAGACCGCAAAATCAGTAACAGTTATGATGGTGAATACATCCATATTTGTACACACAAAGCTGATGTTGAGAAAATTAATGCTGATAAGTTAGGGGAACAAGAGATACGGAACTATGATATAGTTATCAAGGACAAGTTCCCAGAATCATCTATACCATGTGATTTACATTTAAAACTTCGAGTTGGGGCAAGAGTTATGTCATTAGTTAACGACTCATTAAAGGGTTATTATAATGGTATGCTTGGAATTGTGACCGCATTAGAAGATAACGTAATTACAGTACGTATGGATAATGGCCGGACTATCAAATTTGAGCGTTATACATGGAGTAATACGCAATATACTTTAAAAGATAATGAGATTGTAAAAGAAGAAATTGGTTCATGTACTCAATTTCCATTAACATTGGCGTGGGCTATTACCATTCATAAAAGCCAAGGACTTACATTCGATAAAATTATCATTCATGTATCACATACTTTTTGTCCTGGACAACTATATGTAGCCCTTAGCCGATGTAGAACGCTGGAAGGCATCGTTTCAGATGCTTTTATCACCAAACAAATGATTATTCCAGAATATGCTCTAATTGATTTTGAGAGGGCATACAAATCAGAGGGTAATTATTATGGTAAACGGTTAGAATAATGGAAGAATGGAGAGATAAATACGCCAATACAGAGATTTCAATGAAAGATTTAGGCAAAATATATGGTGTTTGCGCCCAAACTGTATGCAATGCCGTTAATCATAAAACTCAATTCAAATGAAAATTATAAATATTAAGTTTGTACAAAATATTACCCCAATTAAAGCAATAGATTGTTTTGTCGACCAAGGGTATTTGCAAGGAAAATCAGGAAGTTTACCGGATGTTGATACAGATTATGAATCACTTAGACTTCAAGACGTGCGGCAATATACTGAACGAAGATACAACGCACCTGGACAAATACGTGTATTTATGGCCGGTACTTTTACTACACTGAAATTAAAAGCAGTACTAAAAGATGTATCACGTGTACATAGAGTGCCTGTAAATATTGTAAATTACATTACAAATGTATTTGAAGATGGCAATATGAGTTGGACGGATTTGTTTTTGTTAGCTGCAACCAACAAGAAAGTACACGCCTTTATTATGGATTATCCACAAGTTATAGAAGACATACGTACATTAATGGGACAGCCTCGTTCTTCTTCAGTTCACGCGTCCGCTCAACTTATTACCCCAAAAGAAAAAGACGGTAGATTTATGGAGGCGTATGACTTTACTCCATTAAAAAAAATTGACGGACAATTAGTTTCTGAATTTTCTGGCTATGATTTGGATGAGTGTGGTTTACTTAAAAATGATTCTTTAGCAACCCAAGAGCTTTCAAAATTACGTCAAACTATTGAAATTTGTAATGATAAATACAATGCGAATCTAACATTTCAAAATATCGTGCAAAGCGGACTAGACGATCCCAAAGTATATCAACTACTACAAAAGGGACACACCCAAAATATCTTCCAGTTTTCATCTAAAGGGATGATTAAATTTTTGGTAAGTATGCAACCGGATAAAATTGAAGATTTAATCGCAGCCAATGCCTTATTTCGTCCAGCAACACTAGATTCCGGGTCTACAGATAAATATGTAGATTGCAAATTGGGAGACGCAGACCCTGTATATCTATGGGGAACATACAATGCTATGAAGAATACTTATGGTGTACTGTGTTACCAAGAACAGTTAGCACAGATTGCACGTGAAGTTGGAAAATTCAGTTTAAGTGAAGGGGTTAAATTGGTAAAACTTATATCCAAGAAAAAAGTAGATAAGATTCTTGCCTTACGAGACAAGTTTATGGCCGGAGCTAATGAAAATGGCTGTCCAAAAGAAGATGCAGAAGCAATATGGCACATGTTTGAGGTGGCTGGCGGTTATCTTTTTAACAAAAGTCATGCAACCGCTTACGCTGTTACCGCCTATGCCGGAGCCTACCTCAAAGCCAATTACCCTACAGCTTTTTATACCATAGCTCTTCAATGGGCTAAAGATGATGAAATTCCTACATTAATGAGTGAGATGGAACTATGCAGTGAAGCAAAAATAGTTCCACCAGATATAAATGTCAGTGGCGGAACCTTTATTACAGACTATGAAACCAATAAAATTTTTTGGTCTCTTTCTCGTATTAAAATGTTGGGAGCTAAAGCTACAGAATGGATTATAAACGAACGAAATGTACGCGGAGAATTCAGTTCTATTGAAAACTTTATAGAACGAATATTCCGGTATAAATTAAAGCAGTACAAATATTGGGATGATCCAGACAACCCAAAGGAAGTTACTAAATGCCCAGTTAATGCAAGACATGTCCGTCATTTAATATTATCCGGATGTTTTGACAAAGTAGAAAATGCCCAATCAGTCATAGAACGATATGCCATTTTAGAAAAAGCCGCAAAATGTTTAGGTTTTGAAATATCCGAAAAAGATATACCGGAAGATTTGAGAAACAAACATTATTTCTGGAGTCAACAGCAAATCGCAATTAGTGGCATTGGAGCTATCGACTATAAACGTATTTATGACAATTCAGAAGCAAAGCCCAAAATAAAAGGAAAAGCATCTTGGGCACTTTTAAAAAACATACAAGACCCCGATTATGATGGAAAACGCGTTGCTATTTGTGCTAACATTGTAGATATTGAGGAGAAAAAGTTTAAAGACAAGAAAACAGGTGAGAATCGAGTTTTCTGCAAACTTTTACTTCAACAAAACAATGACCTGGTAGAAATGGTCATCTGGAATGATGAATGGATGAATGTCCGGGCAATACTTTGTAAGGGTGGTTCTCTTAGCAGTGCAAAGAACAAAATGCTTATATGTTCCGCCCAAGTTAAATACAGTGACTATACAGGTGGAAACAATCTTCAGTTATATAAATCTTCAATTATAGACATATTATGAAAATAAAAGCAAATATACCAATTATTATAACTATTGTCGGACCATCTGGAAGCGGTAAGACAACAATGGCAAACATCATGTCTGAAAACGGCATTCCAACAATAGTATCATATACAACGCGTCCCATGAGGGAAGAAGAAACAAATGGAAAAGAACATTGGTTTGTAACTCCGGAAGACAAGCCTCAAATGTCTGAAATGATAGCTTATACACAATTCGGCGAACATGAATATTGGGCTACATCGCAACAAGCAAAGCAGAAGATATGTACATACGTAATTGATGAAAAAGGTCTGATATATTTAAAAGAAAAATTTCCAAACTCATTTATTATATTTTCTGTATATATCGACAGAAGTATGGATGATCGTATAAATTGTGGGATCGACCAACAACGATGTGAACGCGATTTGGATCGTACAGAGATACCTTTAAACGAATATGATTATGTTATTCATAATAACTATTCACTCGAAGAATTTAAACAGAAAGTTAAACAACTCACACTAAGTTTATTAAAATAATATGGCAACTCCTAATAATGAAAAGCCGATTATCGTGGCTTTTACCTTAGACTTTGAAACTGGTGGTTTGGACTGCCAAGATTGTGCATGTACCCAGATTGCAATCCACGCAGTACGTATAGATACTTTTGAAACAATCGACAGATATGTAAAATACATATTCCCATATAATAAGCAGCCAGATAAAGGTGTAGTTAAACGTAAAGTATTGAAAAGTAAATTTGATAAAGACGATGAACAGTCCATGAAATATGAAGAAAAAGCCTTGACTTATTCTGCCATAACAATGGAGATGTTGGAATCTCTTGGTATGGACATTAAGCAAGTTGCAGCAGAAGTTATTGATTTTATCCGTAGAAACATATTATCAAAAGGTCGCAACATAAAACCCTTCTTAATTGGTCAGAACATTGGATTTGATATAGGATTCATGCAACAGTTAATGGAATATGGAGGACAAATGAAAGAATTTGCCAAATTAATGAGAGGAGAAACAGATTTCTATGGTCACTTCCAGCCTTTATATATAGACACAATCGTTTTAGGACAATTGGCTTTGTCTCATTTAGATGGCATGACCAGTTATAAATTGGAAATCATGGCAGAAAAATTTGGTATTGAACTAGATGATGCCCATGATGCAGATGCTGATGTAACAGCAACGACCAATGTGGCTATGGTATGTTCCCAAAGGATGCGTAATGCTTCCGGCATAGATGATGGTAGTATGGTCATGACCAAAACAGAAAAATCACGTGTCCATTTCAAGATATAAAATATGGTAACAGAAGAAGAAAAACAACAAGCGCAATCAATTGGACTGGAGCCAGAAGTAGTGTTCAACACTCTTTCAGACCGAAGAATCCTGGCTGTACAAACCGAAGATACCCATGAAACTATTATGGAAATTTCCGGATATGATTTACAAATAAATTTTAATCGGGACAAGTTACAGAACATTGCAGATATAGAAAGTATGCTAGATGGCCTCAAAGACCTATTCAGACGGGTTGTTATGCAAGATTTATTAGAAAGTAATGTTGAAAAAACAAACTCATAAAGCTTTTCCTAGCTATTCTTAGTAAACCAAGCCCAGTTGAACATATCGGCTGGGCTTTAATACAATTAAAGAATGGAACTAAAGAAACCAGAATCGTTGAATAAACAAGAAATTGATTTTTGTGAGCTGTTCATTTTCGGCTGTGACCCTTATGCTGGAAATGCTCGCAAATGCTACGAAGATATATTCTATGATTCCAGTCATACCTCTTTAAGAAAGGCAAAACAATTAATGGCGCGGGATGATGTACAAGAGTATATCAATCAGTTGCGAGCTATCGCAAATTATGAAACAGCCGATCTAAAAGCTCGTCTAACAGAAAAACTATTGCATATTATAGACGAAACTTCTACAGCAAAATATACAGATCGAAGAGGCACAGAGCTATCACCAGCTCCATTACGTTCTGTAGCTGTGCAAGCATCAAAAGCTTTAATGGAAATGTATCCAGTAAAGGTAGCACAAGAAAGTAAAGTTGAATTGAAAGGTAACGGTGACTCTGGTATTGTTTTCAATGTCATTGTTCCTCAATCTAATAATGATAATAATGTTGAATAAAAGAACAAATGGTAGGACGAAAAATTACAATCATTGCCTCCCCTTTATTGAAAGAATGGAAATTGAAAAAGTTAATTGGAAGGGATGGGGTTATTATTAAAAAGAATCAAAATCAAAAAACAAAAGGCGTATGGGTACGCTTAAATGAGCCATTTGCAAATGAACTAGAATGGTTTATCCCAATCCAATCAGTACAAATTACTTCACATTAATATGGAACAGTTGGATAAAGGAATCGGATGGCTTCAAAAATTGCTTAACCTACAAAAGAGATATGGCTTTTTCAGCATTATAAAAGGACTATTTCTGTTGTTTTTAAGCGGTTACATCATATTTTTCGCATTAAATCCAAAGTATCTTTTAGATCGCATGTCCGAAATAACAACTGCCCAACATGACCATCTAGTAAATACAAGGTTATCTGCGGATTCCAATATTCGCCATATTTTATCTAAAATGATATTTACCACTAATGCTGACCGGGCATGGTTAATAGAATTTCATAATGGAAGTAAAAATCTGACAACAGGATTGCCATTCCTTTTCGGTTCGATGCGAATTGAAGAAGTTAGGGATAGTATATCAAACGTTGACGAAGACTATGCGGATTTTAGCTTATCAAAATACAAACTTGTGGCAAAAGTATTGGAAGATGGATATTTTTATGGTGGGTTGGACGACATTCAAAAAATAGACCAACGCTTATATTACAAATTTCAAGCTAACGATATTAGCGAAATAGCCTTATTGACATTGTATGATGGGGAAAAGCCTGCCGGAATTATTGGATTATCGTTTTGTAATGGCAAAAAGATGGACAAACAACTGGTTGGAAAACATATCAGAAGCAGTGGCATAAAAGTAGCCACATTACTATCACAAATAAAAGATTAAGACTATGGAATTAAGATTAGAACGTCTATGGCCAAAAGAGACTTATACTATTGGCAGACTATATATCAATAATGAATTCTTCTGTAATACCCTAGAAGACAGAATAGTTGATAAAAACAAAAACGGAATATTCGATAATGGAGAGAAAAAGGTTTATGGAGAGTCAGCAATTCCGTATGGTACCTATAATATAATCTATAACTGGTCTCCCAAATTCGGTCGTAATCTTCCAAGATTATTAAATGTTCCCCATTTTGAAGGTATTCTCATACATAGTGGCAACACCGCCGCAGACAGTGCCGGTTGCATTTTAGTAGGGAAAAATTCAGCTGTAGGCCGATTATCTGAATCAAGATATACTTCCGATTGTCTTAACAAAAAGATTGAAGAGGCACAAAAAAGAGGGGAATCAATTACTATCAGCATTGTATGAAACCAATTACTATCATAAGTTGTATTCTTTGTATTCTGTTGCTTGGTTCATGCGCTGCTTCTAAAAATATGGAGAAGCAACAACAGATAGATTACTCCAGTGAATTGCAACAACTTCGTAATTCACTGGACTCTCTTCACATAGATATTGACAAACAATCTAAAGTAACAGCAGATAAATTGAGTAATTTAAAGTTAGAAAATAAAACAGTGTATCTGTCGATGCCAGACTCTACTGGAAAACAATATCCAATAAAGCAAAGTACAACTAATATAAACAAACACGATACCGAGCATACAGAATCAGCTGAAACATTATCAATATCCATTTCACAAATATCATCCAAGCTAGACTCTCTATACCAAAGGGTTAATGAACTTAGCAAATCATCAGGAAAGACTATAGAATTAAGTTGGTGGGATTTACATAAAGATAAGATTTATCTATCGGCTATAATTACAATGCTAATAACAATATTTCTTGTTAAAATCAAAAAATCATATCATTTATAACAACCACCTCTATAGAAAAAGACTATTCTTGATAAAACATTAAGAAGTTATGGATTTACATATTAAAGATAGATTGCTTATTCCTTCTATTTTTCCAGAACGGGGAAATTTTATGGATTTTAATTTGAAAAAGTCTATCGCCCGGAAAATTGCTATTTCAGAGCAAGACAGAAAGGACTATGAAATAGTAGAAAAAAAGGAAGAAAAGCGAATTGAATGGAACGTTCAAAAAGACGCAGAAACCCCATTAGTGGTAGAATTTTCTAAAGAAGAACTGGATTATATGCGTAGGTCTTGTGAAGCTATCGCAGAACAGCAAATGCCAGATGAAATGTGGGCTGTAGTTGAACGCATCTATAACGAAGCACAAAATTGATTTCTTACTTCTTTACTCACAATCATATCTTCCATACGAATGGGAATCTGTCTTACTGTACGGATTCCCATTTATTGTTTTAAATTAACAATATGGCTGTAGGATTAAAAGCACCAAACATAAAAATTGATTTCAAGCCATCTCCCAAACAATATGAATTATGGAAATTACTTCAACCCGACTATTGCCCTCATTGTGGAGGGCATATATCACAAAAAATGGTCGGACATGATATTAAAGGAAACCCACAATATAAACCATATTGCACATCGTGCGGCTCTGAGAATCTACCACAACTTATTTTAGGAGGCGGTGCAGCCGGAGGTGGAAAGTCTTACTTAGGAAGTTGCTGGCTTGTTAGTAGCTGCATGAGATTTCCAGATATACGTGCCGTTGTAGCTCGTAAAACCTTAAAGAGCCTAAAAGGTTCTACTTGGAATACCATAAAAAAAGTATGTAAGGAATGGGGGCTAAAAGAAGGGGTGAATTACAAAATAAACAACCTTGATGGGATATTGACATTTTGGAATGATTCAGTCATCATCATGCAAGAAATGGTTGACTTACCTTCAGACCCTAACTTTGAACGTTTTGGGTCTTCAGAATATACTATTGCATTCATAGATGAGGTATCAGAAATTTCAGAAAGAGCTATTGAAGTATTATTTTCTCGTCTTCGTTGGCGCACAGCAGAAACATTTAAAACTGCCAGAATGATGATGTCAACCAACCCTTGTATTAATTGGGTACGTTCGCGTTTTGTACAAGACGATGAAGGAAATCCTGTATTATGCAAAGAAGGCGAGGCATACGTACCATTCTCTGTTTTTGATAATCCGGATATTCAGTTTGTACAGACCTATGTCGCTGCCTTAAACAAAATTACGGATCGAGCAACACGAGAAAGACTTTTATATGGAAACTGGGATTTTGTTGACTCAAATCTTATGGCTGCATATTGGAATTTTGATGGCGAAAAACATCTTATTGAACGGTTAAGGGAAAAAGTTTATGATCCGATGAAACCAATCATATCAGGATGGGACTTTAATGTCGCTCCATATATGAGTGAGATGGAGTTGCAGATTAATTATGAGAAGAAAGAAATATATCTGCTGGAAGAAAACTTAGGTAAACCAGAGAACAAAGAAAACAATACCCCCAAATTATCTCAAAAAATAAGAGACAAACACCTCCAGAATCAGCATATAGGTGGAATAATTATAACAGGAGATCCAGCAGGATTAGCACGTAGCACGCAAACAGAAGAAGGTGTCAACAACTATACTATTATAGTGGACAATATGAAAAATAATGTGCTAAGGCCACGTATAAAATTGCTTCAGAAGCAGCCGCCACAAAGTACCAGGTTGGAGTTTGTCAATGCAATATTAAACGGGTTTGACGGTTGGAAATTCATGGCAGACCTACGGTGTCGTAAATTTACTGAAGATATGATATACCAGCAGAAGAACTCTGACGGCACCAAATCCAAGAAAAAAGTATTAAACCCCAAAACGGGTGGAAAAGAAGAAAAATACGGGCACTTATCGGACATCTTGGATTATGTATTGGTATTGTTTCTCTGCGACTCATGGAGACGGTTCCAAAATCAAAAGACAACAATTGAAACATATACAGCACCAGTCTATAACACTTTTGAATATTAATTATGTATAGAAGGTTTTTAAACAAAAACGATTATCTGGGTATCATTACGGAGGATGCTTTATCGCAGCTTACCCGTGGGAAAGATATTTGTTTTGTGCAGGCAGAACAAGCCGCTGAAGCATCTATTATGGATTACCTTACTGAAAATTACGAAATTGAACGCGAACTAAATCGAGGTAAATTCATCTTTGAATATGATCGAAGAATCAGTTATCCTATAGGATGTCATTTTTACTTTGACGGAGAAATATGCGAGGTAATTCAAGCTATCAATGGCTACAAAGCTCCTTGTCCTATATCTTATTGGCACGAAACAGAAGAGATACTTGACTTGGAAAAAATAGAACAATACAGCCAGATGAAAAACTATCGTCCCGGAGATGTGATAAAGTTCTTAGGACGGGCATATATATGTGACCTCGCCAATGGCATAGACTTCAACGATATTCGTATTCCGGAAGTTAATGCCTGGGAAATGATTGATACATACAAGTGGGACACTGTTCCATACAATGAATGGGAAGTTGTAGAATATGAAGATAAATTCTTCACCTTACTAACAACAGATAATTATGACTGTCTGGTCAATCCGATGGAGTCTGACTGCTGGGGGATGATTGGAGAATATGACCCTTCACTCAATTCTTATGAGTTGTCAGAACACGAATATGTAGAATATAAAGGAAAAATTTATTATCCTATAATCAATCCCAATGCTGATGTACCGGAACTGGAAAGGAATATCAGATACCATGACCCAAGAAACTATAACTTGAAACGTCACATGGTTCAACTGTCATTATACGAGTTGCACAAACTGATTTCTCCGAACAATATCAGTACTGTACGAATAGATGACTACGACCATTCTATGCAATGGTTAAAAGACGCTTCCAGGCTAAAATTAAATCCTCAAATTCCGAGAAAAATTGATAACAAGAAAGAGCCTCTTACAGACTGGCAGATGGCAACCTTTCAAACATCTTATGACCCATATCAAAACCCTTGGCATGTATGAAACGGTTTTAATATGACAACAGAATCTTAAAATTAAAAATTAACCTCAAAAATTACATGGATCTTCTAAAAAGAATTAGGCAGAAAATAGATGATTTCTGCTTTAACCACATGAGAATGGACGGTGCCCAGCATCTGATTGCCGGCATCTTGATTTATGATGTACTCAAATACCTTATACCTGTTTGGAGTGCCATACTAATCACTCTGATTATACTTGTCGCCAAAGAAGTTGTTTTAGACAAATGGATAAGGAAAGGAGTAGCTGATTGGCATGATATAATCTGGGGAGTCATAGGACTTCTG